>NZ_JBSQBN010000194.1:0-4626 GCF_053850585.1 Shewanella sp. A22 | reverse complement strand
GGCTTTTTTACACCACTCTCTATTGCTAGAGATTATAATGGTACCCGAGGCCAGACTTGAACTGGCACGCTTATTCAGCGAGGGATTTTAAATCCCTTGTGTCTACCGATTCCACCACTCGGGCAAAGTGTTGTGTTAATCGTTACTTAATGTAACCATTAAACTCAATTTTGTGGAGGCGCGACCCGGAGTCGAACCGAGGTCGACGGATTTGCAATCCGCAGCATAGCCATTCTGCCATCGCGCCATGCTTTTACCAAAATCTTGCCTATCGGATTAGATAAGAAATTGGAGCGACATATCGGGTTCGAACCGATGACCTATACCTTGGCAAGGTATCGCTCTACCAACTGAGCTAATGTCGCCTTAAATTACTATAACAGCTGCCTAATATAAAGCTGATGCTAAGCAGTAAGAGTGTGTTTCCCTGACTGCGGAATGGCATTCTACCGATTTAGGAAAGATAGTCAATCAATAAAGACATGATTATGGCAACAACATGACTGTTTGATGCATAAATCATCACTCTGGTGTTTTTTTTACATCTTACAAAAAAGCACCTCAAAAGAGGTGCTTTTTGTATTATATCGTTTAGGCCCAGTAAATTCGCCCAATAGAATGGTTACAGCTTAGATATTAGGTAAAGATAATGTGTTCAACCCTAGCATCTTTTGCATCACGCCAACAACTTGGCAGCTATAACCAAATTCATTGTCATACCAAACGTACAATATTGCACGTTTACCATCTGCGATGGTTGCTTGAGAGTCTACAACCCCAGCATAACGTGAACCGACTAAATCACTTGATACAATCTCTGTTGACTCAGTAAAGTCTATTTGATTTTGTAAAGGTGACTGTAATGCGACATCTTTTAAATATTCATTAAGTTCATCACGGTTTGTTTCTGCTTGTAAATTAACACTAATAATCGCCATCGACACATTAGGTGTAGGAACGCGAATTGCGTTACCTGTTAATTTACCCGCTAATACTGGTAGTGCTTTAGCAACGGCTTTTGCTGCACCTGTTTCTGTGATGACCATGTTTAATGGCGCGCTACGACCACGGCGATCGGCACTGTGATAGTTATCAATCAAGTTTTGGTCGTTAGTATAAGAATGAATCGTTTCTACATGACCATTCTCAATACCATACTTGTCGTTGACCGCTTTGAGCACAGGGGTAATTGCATTTGTGGTACAGCTTGCCGCAGAAACAATGGTGTCTTCAGCAAGAATGTCATTTTCATTGACACCATAAACAATATTTTTAATCGCACCTTTAGCTGGTGCAGTTAACAATACTTTTGTTGCTCCAGGGCTTTTAAGATGTAACCCTAAGCCCTCTTCATCTTTCCAAATACCCGTATTATCAACAATTAACGCGTCTTTTATACCATATTGAGTGTAATCAACTTGGTCTGGCGAATTGGCATAGATGATTTGAATATAAGTACCATTGGCGATGATAGCATTGTTGTCTTCATCGACTTCAACCGAGCCATTAAATGGACCGTGAACAGAATCACGACGCAATAAGCTGGCACGTTTCTCTAAATCGCCCTTTTTACCGCCACGCAGCACTATGGCACGCAAACGCAATTTGTTGCTTTTACCTGTACGCTCAATTAATAGACGCGCTAATAAACGACCAATGCGCCCAAAACCATAAAGCACAACATCACGAGCCGGAGTATCATCACCATGATTGATAGCTTCAGTTAATTCTTTAGCCATATAGGCTTCAATACCGCTTGCGTCCTTATTATCACGCCAGTAATTAATCGCAAGTTTACCTATATCCACTCGGCAATGTTTGATTGCTAATTTGCTAAGTGCAACAACAAATGGGAAACTTTCACGAAGACGTAATTTTTCACCGACATGACGACGTACTAAACGGTGTGACTTAATGATTTCGATGGTTGATGCATTTAATAATGGTTTACCATAAACCATTACTTCAACACCTTGGTTACGATATAATTTTCCAAGCAACGGCTGCATTGCTTCTGCCATTTCGAAACGTTCTTGCCAGCTTTGTAAATGTTTATCTGCGCTCATGTAGGGATCCTTTATCTCACTTTTCTAAGTTTTATCAGAAAGGTTTGAGTAACAAAAAGAAAAGACCAAAAATGTAGTATATTGTATGGGGTGTATCCCCTGTTTGGTCGGCGACATTGTAATGAAATATTCGCTTTTTCGCCAGTAACAAATTTCCACTAAATATGTAATTTTATTAGACAATTTACCTATTGGAGTCGAATTTGAGCAAGAATTTTGTATTAATTACATCATTTATCATTATTGGGCCTATTTTTGGCCTCTTTGGGTGTGATAATCACCGTAATAGCGACCTAATTTGTAAAAATAATCCTGAACTTTGTGCCGATTTACACAAAGATAGTTGGTGTCGATTTGAAAAAGCAGACTTAATTAGACATCGTTATCAATTAAAAACAACAGCTCACCCCACTGGTGAGCAATTGTATAAACAGCTTATTTACCTCGAAAACTATAGCAATTGCATTAAACTGGCGGCGGGTGTTCAGCATAAGATAAATACTTACCGAACTCGGGACCGTGAGCGTGCATTTGCCGTGAGTACACAGACCTTGGCTGAACTTCAAGAGTTTACCCGCACCAATAATGACATTCATTTAGCTTTTTATCGTTGGGTGCGTTTCAACGACCAAGACGCATTTGCCATTGTGGAAGATACTTATAAACAAGGTCTGCTCACCGACAATGACATAATCACTCAACTCGCAGCTTATTATGTTCGGGTTTCTCCTGCTGATGCGAAACAACTCTATTTGCATCTTCTTGCGACAACAGAATCAAAAAAAATTGATGCCGATTGGTTTTTAGCTCTCGCTTCAGTCTACCGACAACAAGGAGAAGCAGAAAAAGAATATTTATTAACCAGAGCCAATTTGTTAATCAGCCAAAACCATGCTGATGAACAAAAATTACTCGCCATCATTAATGGTGACAATATTCAGGCTGAAATTTTAGACCGCCAAGCCGTAGAGTTAGTGTCTGCCGTCATGAGTGAGCAATTTACTGATAGCAAAAGTGAAAGGTTATTAAAATAAGCAAAAATGACAAACTTTGTAGCAAAACTGACGCGCTTAAAATTGAGTCGTAACTTACAAAACTGTGCTTAAATTATCTTCAAAACGTGCTAAATGTAAAAAAAATACAAAATTAATCCCCTTATTTGGCTTTTTTGGGTGATTTAACTTGACCATTACGGTTAATTTGGTAATTTTACAACTAGGCGATTGAGATGCCACCAAATTATTTTAACTTGAGGGATATGAGATGACTATCCGTGTTGCAATTAACGGCTATGGCCGTATCGGTAGAAATGTTTTACGTGCACTTTATGAAAGCGAAAAAAATTACCCAATCGAGATCGTTGCGTTAAACGATTTAGGTGACGCATCAATCAATGCTCATTTAACTAAATATGACACTGTTCATGGTCGTTTTAATGCAAAAGTGGACCATGATGAAGAAGCAATCTACATCAATGGCGATAAAATCTTAACGTTCCAAGAACGTGACCCATCAAAGTTACCTTGGGCTGAATTGAAAGTTGATGTTGTGTTTGAATGTACAGGCATATTTACGTCTAAAGAAGCGGTTCAACCACATCTTGCCGCGGGTGCGAAGAAAGTCATTATTTCTGCGCCAGGTAAAAATGTAGATGCAACCATAGTATATGGCGTTAATAACGACGTATTAACGTCTGATATGACCGTTATTTCAGGTGCATCATGTACAACTAATTGTTTAGCGCCTATTGCTAAGCCATTAAACGATGAACTTGGTATTGAGTCTGGTTTAATGACCACAATCCATTCTTACACTAATGATCAACGTTTATCTGACGTATATCACACAGATTTACGTCGTGCTCGTGCTGCAGCAATGTCGATGATCCCAACTAAAACAGGTGCGGCGGCGGCTGTCGGTCTAGTAGTTCCTGAGCTTCTAGGTAAGTTTGATGGTTTAGCGGTACGTGTACCTACCATCAATGTGTCACTAGTTGACTTAACTTTCTTAGCATCTCGCGACACAACGGTTGAAGAAGTTAATGCCATCATTACTCGCGCATCACAACAGTCTCCAATGTCTGAAGTATTAGCGATTAATGAAGAACCATTAGTGTCTATCGACTTTAACCATAACCCTTTCTCTTCAAATTTTGACGCAACACAGACACGTGTTAATGGTCGTTTAGTGAAAGTGATGTCTTGGTATGATAACGAATGGGGTTTCAGTAACCGCATGTTAGATAACGCTGTTGCGTTAATGAACGCTAAGTAATCTACAAGTTATTGTAAACTTGATAGACGACTTGTCAGTGTAAGAGCCTCGCATTAATGCGGGGCTTTTTGTTTTGACTGTACTAAAGTAACTTTATCCAGTATGGGGTATTTATACCAATCCTATTAAATATGTGATCTTTCAGCGGAGTATAAAGTTCTGTAGGCAAGGCAGATGATTGAAGCGAATAGTGATCCTCGGTAACAAGCTCCTGCGTTACTCTACCTCCAGTATCTGACCGCCATGGATGGTGGGAATGTGTTATTTTTTATGGAAAAAAATAGAC
>NZ_JBSQBN010000193.1:0-4935 GCF_053850585.1 Shewanella sp. A22 | reverse complement strand
TTCTGGCGGGTTTCAAAGTCCTTTATGCTTCGTTAGATGCTTTCAAAATAGAATCACTATTCGCTTCAATCATCTGCCTTGCCTACAGCACTTTGAACGCCCGCTGAAAGATCACATATTTAATAGGGTTGGTATAACGTGATTAAATATTTGTACTGTGATGAAAAAAGCAGGACTTCGAGAGAAGTCCTGCTTTTTTACATTAATCATAAAGCGTTACGACTTATGATTAATTATCGTTTTTAACTTGGTTTCTTAACGCTGGACGTTGCTCTTCAACTAATGGCTTTACGTCTGGGCGAGCTTCGGGCAGCAATGGTTTTACTTGAGGCTCGTTGACCGAGGGCAATGTGCTTTCTTCAAGTGGCGTATTAAACTCTGGACTGAGGTCATAATCACCGACCACACTTGAAATATTGTCGCCATTAAAGTGAATGATCAATTCTTTATGGGTAATACTGGCATCTCGACCGCTTTTAAAATGGTACACATAATACCAAGTGTCATCAGCAAAGCTGTCACGTAACACCGGACGACCTAAAATATATTCAGTTTGCTCTTTAGTCATGTCGATACGAAGCTTGTCGACTTGTTGTGTTTCCATGTAGTTACCTTGCGGTACATCTGGTTTGTATATTAACCAATCAAAAACACTGCATCCGCTAAGCGATAATGAAAGCGCTACTGCGCTTACAAGGGTAAGACGTTGTTTTTTGTTTATCATTGTCTGCGCTACTTCCTAAATTCTGTCGGTCATCATACCCAAGCATTCCCTATGCTGACAAGAGGCTATGAGAAGATGTTGTGCTTTTGAGTCAATTTTACGCGTGAAGTTCCATTTTAAGACAACAAATAAGTTGTCTTTAAACGGTGACCTTTACGTAACCGGGTGACAATAATGTTGGTAAGATGATGCTAAAGTGTTTATTTTAAGCAACATAAGCTGATTTTTATCGCTTGGAAGTTAGGCGATTTACATGCCAATATAATGGACTGATAATATTGCTGTGACGATTTTTTTAGCTGTAATAATGATGAAATAAGAAACCACAATGACGATTCAACAACCAAAAAAAGCAGTATCTACCAAGGTAAAGAAAGGCAACTTAGTTTGTGTTGGTACGGGGTTACAGCTCGCCGGACAGATAGGAGCATTGAGCTTAAGTTATATTGAACATGCAGATGTTGTATTTTCGCTTGTGCCAGATGGTTTTTCTGAGCGCTGGCTTATGTCATTAAACGCTGATGTACGTTCACTTCAACCTTATTACGCTCAAGATGACGAAATAAAAAATCGTCGTGATACTTATGCCGAAATGGTGAAAGCGATTTTAGATGAAGTACGTTTAGGTAAGTTAGTCGTATGTGCTTTGTATGGTCATCCTGGGGTATTTGCTTGTGTTGGGCACTTATCTATTAAACAAGCCCGAGCAGAAGGTTTTGACGCTAGTATGTTACCTGGAATATCTGCGGAGGCATGCTTGTGGGCCGATTTAGGTATTGACCCTGGTAATAGCGGACACCAAAGTTTTGAGGCGACTCAGTTCATGCTCTATAACCATGTGCCAGACCCAACCACCCACCTTTTACTTTGGCAGATAGCTCTTGCAGGTGAACATACCTTAACCAAATTTAGTACCACAAAAGACACATTGCAGATTATGGTTGAACATTTACATCAGTGGTATCCGCTGGAGCATGAAATCATTATCTATGAAGCTGCAAATTTGCCATTTCAGTCGCCTGTTATAGTTCGAATACCGTTATTTATGTTGCCTGAGGCTTCGTTAACGACGATTAGTACATTATTGATACCACCCGCGCGCAAGATTGCTCTTAACCTTGAAATGTTGGCTAAGTTAGGCATAGCGGAATCTGAAATTGGATAAACATTTTGATGGTTTTACACCTGTATGTAAAACCGCTTCGTATGATGTTCTACACCGTTATATTTATTGTGTCGGAAAGGATTAAAAACGATTAGTCGGTCACTTATTGAACTATAATGAGTGTTCAACACGATGCGCGGTAGTATTAACTTTATTAAGGTTATTGTGGTATTTACTTGGGTTTGTTGTTTTTTTAAGATGAATTTTGCGGCATTGTGTGACAACGTGTACAAGGTAGATTTTATGGTTTGTCGTTATACGACATAAGTTATGCAGTAGTTGAATGCCGATATAAGGTAAAATGCGGCTTGAAGGAGCAGGCTAAACGGTATTTGTGATGTTAGAAACTGATTTTATCAGCCGTACAAATGCAACAGGCTTAGGTTACAACTTTAAGTGCTACCGTAAATGTAAGTTAAAATAACTATCTTAGAATCAGTTGCATGGCTATTATTTACTTCATTTTGACGTTGGATGTAAATATGGCCGTTAATGTTAAATGTAATTATTTATACAGAGGATGTTTACATGCAAAATATGAGTACATTTTTTACTAAACTTGGAACTGACGCCAATTTATTTGAAGCATATAAGCTTGACCCTTGCGGCGTAATGGAAGCAAATGGATTAACAACAGAGGAGGTTGAAGCGGTTAAATCAGGCGATAAAGCGCAAGTCAGCAAGTTGGCTGGCGACAAAGCAATGGCAATGTATATGGTTGTATTAAGCCCAACAGAGTAATTATTTTGCCAAAAAAGTTACGTTTTGCTTTTATCATCATCGCACAGCTTTTAAGCTGCGCGGTGATGGCTAATAGTATCGACTTCGATAAAGAATTAGATGCTATCGAAGAGTCATTGCAGACTGATCCCAGCTCTGCAGTTAATAAAATTGATTCAGTGCTGTCTTCAGAATCATTATTGTCGTCACAGCAACATAGCCGTTTGTATGGATTATTAGGTGCAAAGTTTATTTATTTAGGTGATTTTTCCGAAGCGAATAAAGCCTTAGATAACGCATTGGCATATAACCCAACAGGCGAACTTCTCACGGATATTTATCTATTTAAAATTACCGCAAATATTGGGCTTAGAAACTATATAAAAGCTTTTTCTCTTTTAGAAGATAACCTATCACGCATCAATAATTATCAAGATCAAAGCATAAAAATAAAATCTTATAATCGATTGATGAATGTATATTTAAAGCTTGATGCCTATGAGGAAATGTTGCGTATTGCGCAACTATCTTTAAATTTAAATCAAGGTAAAGATCCAAAAAGCCAATGTTTTTCAATGTTGTACCTATCAGTGGCTCATTTAAAGTTAATGCGCTTTGAGCAAGCGGAGACATTATTTACAGAGACCCAGTCTTACTGTAAAAATCATGGTTTTCCTTTAATAGAGATTATGTCGATTAAGGGACAAGCCAATGTGCTGTTTGATAAACAAAGATATGCTGAAGCTGAAACACTTTATCTTGAGGCGTTAGACCGCTATCAAAGGTTCAAGTTTGAGGTTGAAATCAATGATATTCAGTCATATTTGAGCATGATTTATTATCATTTAGGTGATTTTCAGCAAGCAGAAATGTTCGCTCAATTAGTTAATGGTTTACCTAATAAACCCAGTAATATGCAGGTAAAGAAAAGGGCCAATGAAGTCCTATCTTTGATTGCGGGTAAACGGGGACAATATGACAAAGCATACCAGTATCAGGTCGCGGCTAATGCACTGAGTTTACAAATATTAAATGATCAAAAAATAAAAGAAAATGCCTATCAAATGGCGCGTTTCGATAACGTTGAAAAAAGTCGTGAGAATAGCAGTTTAATTCAAGACCATGAACTGCTCATTAAACAAAAAGATTTGTTTATGAAGGAAAAAAGCTCCTCCGTCATGTTTTCTACTGTGTTAGTTGGCCTCTCTGTTGGTTTGTTATTGCTATTGATATCAGCTTGGCTACAACGCAATAAATTTATGAAACAAGTACAACGGGATGAGTTAACAGGCATTTTTAACCGTCATACAGGCCAAGAAATGGCTGAGAATGAGTTTGTTCAGACCCAAATGCTTGATGAACCATTTTCTGTTTTAGTATTAGATATAGACTGCTTGAAGCATATTAATGACCAATATGGTCATGCAACGGGTGATTGGATATTGAAAAAAGTGACCAATGTAATTAAAGACATGCTGCAACAGACAGATATTTTTACTCGAATGGGAGGGGGGGAGTTCGCTGTATTTATGCCTAAGCAAACTGAGCCTAACGCTGTTGAGTTTGCCGAGCAAATTCGCAACGCTGTGGTCAATATTAATACTCGTTTCTCTGGGCATGATTTTACCGTTACCATTAGTTGTGGTGTCAGTTGTGTTAATAAACATGACTTGAGTCTTGACCCACTGATTCATCGTGCAGATTTAGCTTTATATCACGCTAAAAACAATGGGCGTAATGGTGTGGTTTGTTATACCAATGAATTAAAATAAAAAAACTATGAGTGTCTTATTAACCAAAGATACTAAACACGTTGCTAAAGTGCAGCCTCTCGACATGCCGCGGTTAGATGCTCTAAGGATGCAGATGTATGCCATTGTGCTAATATATACGTCGCGTTGAAAATACA
Organism: Shewanella sp. A22; assembly: GCF_053850585.1. Classification (NCBI taxonomy): domain Bacteria; kingdom Pseudomonadati; phylum Pseudomonadota; class Gammaproteobacteria; order Alteromonadales; family Shewanellaceae; genus Shewanella; species Shewanella sp. A22. The sequence goes on along the minus strand of NZ_JBSQBN010000193.1, from coordinate 417 downwards.
AGCTTATTCATTACATACTTGATGTATATACATTCTATCAATCCATATGCCTTATTAACTCACTCTCTTTACTGGAGGGTATTCCTCACCTCAAATTAAGTCGTTTATCAAACAGCCTTTATCTTCTCACTTTTAACTAATTGACATTTGATTGTATTGTTAGCTCTTATCCCGAGTTAAGGTGACTGACTATAGCTGGCTATTGGTTTTGTGAGGAAAGTAAGTAATTAGCTGATCTATGTGTGATATTCCTCATTCTATCCTGAGTTGAGTTTATTTCGTTAAATGCATTTATACCAATCCTATTAAATATGTGATCTTTCAGCGGGAGTTCAAAGTGCTGTAGGCAAGGCAGATGATTGAAGCGAATAGTGATTCTCGGTAACAAGCTCCTGCGTTACTCTACCTCCAGTATCT
>NZ_JBSQBN010000192.1:0-5267 GCF_053850585.1 Shewanella sp. A22 | reverse complement strand
TTGGATTGAAGAATATAATTATGATCGGCCACATGAATCACTGAACGATCTACCGCCCAAGATGTATGAGCGATTAAATGAGGAAAACTCTCTTAAAATATGATCTATATAAGGGATGGTTACACTTGCGCTCAAAAAAACAACATTTTTTTGATCTAGATTAAGTTTTGAGCTTGAATTTGTATTAATAGCCCCCATCTTTAAGTTAACAAATTATTCATTTCTGAATTAATTTCCCATAACTGTAAGTATCAGATCCTAGGAGGTTATATGAGACTCGATCGTATGACTAATAAGTTCCAAATTGCCATTTCTGATGCCCAATCATTAGCATTAGGGCGCGATCATCAGTTTATTGAACCCATTCATTTAATGATGGCGCTTTTAAATCAAGATTCTGGCTCTATTCACCCTTTGCTGACCCAGGCCGGGATTAGAGTCAGTGCGCTCCGCTCAGCGATTAGCCAAGAGTTAGAGCGTTTACCCCAAGTGGAAGGTACTGGTGGTGATGTTCAGTTAGCGCAAGGGTTAATTCGTTTACTTAACCTATGCGATAAATTGGCACAAAAACGCAAAGATAAATATATCTCGTCGGAACTCTTTGTGCTGGCAGCATTAGAAAATAATGATGCTCTTGCTAAAGCGTTAAAAGATTCAGGCGCCAGTAAAGAATTAATGGAAAAAACCATTGAAGATATGCGAGGCGGCCAAAAAGTGGACGATCCTAATGCAGAAGATCAACGACAAGCATTGAAAAAATTTACTGTCGATTTAACAGAGCGTGCTGAGCAAGGTAAATTAGATCCTGTTATTGGTCGCGATGAAGAGATTCGCCGCACGATTCAAGTATTACAGCGTCGCACTAAAAATAACCCTGTGTTAATTGGTGAGCCAGGTGTGGGTAAAACGGCCATTGTCGAAGGTTTAGCCCAACGTATTGTCAATGGTGAAGTCCCTGAAGGAATTAAAAATAAGCGGGTATTATCATTGGATATGGGCGCGTTAATCGCAGGAGCCAAATATCGCGGTGAATTTGAAGAGCGCTTAAAAGCTGTATTGAATGAACTATCTCAAGAAGAAGGGCAAGTTATCCTCTTTATTGATGAGCTGCATACCATGGTAGGCGCCGGAAAAGGCGAGGGTGCAATGGATGCAGGTAATATGCTTAAACCAGCATTAGCTCGTGGGGATTTGCATTGTGTCGGTGCAACAACATTGGATGAATACCGCCAGTACATCGAAAAAGATGCTGCACTTGAGCGCCGCTTTCAAAAAGTGATTGTTGATGAACCGAGCGTTGAAGATACTATTGCCATTTTGCGTGGTTTGAAAGAGCGTTACGAATTACATCATCATGTTGAAATAACTGATCCAGCTATTGTTGCTGCAGCAACTATGTCGCATCGATATATATCAGATAGAAAATTACCTGACAAAGCCATCGACTTAATTGATGAGGCTGCGTCTAGCATCAGAATGCAAATTGACTCTAAACCAGAAGCACTAGATCGATTAGAACGTCGTTCTATTCAGCTTAAGTTAGAAGAACAAGCGTTAAGTAAGGAGACTGATGAAGCAAGTCGTAAACGTCTTGATTTTTTACAACATGAATTAAGAGACGTTGAGAGTAAAGCATCTGAATTAAATGAAATTTGGCATACTGAAAAAGCAGCCTTAGCGGGCACCCAGCATATTAAAGCTGATCTTGAACAAGCTAGAATGGATTTAGAGGTATCTCGTCGTGCTGGCGATTTAACCAGAATGTCTGAGTTACAATATGGTCGAATACCGGAGCTTGAAAAACAACTTGATTTAGCGTCGCAAGCCGAAATGCAAGACATGACACTATTACGTAATAAAGTCACCGATGTTGAAATTGCGGAAGTACTGTCAAAAGCTACGGGTATCCCAGTGTCCAAAATGCTTGAAGGAGAGCGAGAAAAACTCTTACATATGGAGGACGCATTGCATGAACGTGTAATCGGTCAAAATGAAGCAGTGGATGCCGTATCGAATGCCATTCGTCGAAGCCGTGCTGGGCTTGCCGATCCGCAACGTCCAATTGGCTCATTTCTATTTCTTGGTCCTACTGGTGTTGGTAAAACTGAGTTATGTAAATCATTGGCTAAATTTTTATTTGATACTGAATCTGCGCTTGTGCGTATCGATATGTCTGAGTTTATGGAAAAACATACTGTGTCGCGTTTAGTCGGTGCACCTCCCGGATATGTTGGTTATGAAGAAGGAGGGTATTTAACTGAGGCCGTTCGTCGTAAACCTTATTCTGTGATTTTGCTTGATGAGGTTGAAAAAGCACACCCTGACGTGTTTAATATTTTACTTCAAGTACTTGATGATGGCCGTTTAACTGACGGGCAAGGTCGTACTGTCGATTTTAAAAATACAGTAATAATCATGACATCTAACTTAGGGTCAGACAAGATTCAAGAAAGTTTTGGTCATGCAAGTTATGATGAAATGAAGCAAAGTGTAATGGAAGTTGTGATGCACAATTTCCGGCCTGAATTTTTAAACCGAGTAGACGAATCTGTTGTGTTCCATCCTTTGGATGCTGAAAACATCAAGCATATTGCCAGTATTCAATTCGAATTATTGCGTAAGCGGTTACTTGAAAAAGAGTTTGATATTGAATTATCAGATGATGCATTATCGTTAATTGCTGAAGCTGGATTTGATCCCGTTTATGGAGCAAGGCCTTTAAAGCGGGCATTGCAACAAGAGGTTGAAAACCCATTAGCGCAAAAATTACTCCGCGGGGAATTACTGCCTGGCAAAATGATTAAAGTAGAAGTGAAAAATGGTAAGCTAACTTTCATTCAATAATGCAATTTACCCTTATCCATTGAAGCTATTAAAAAAAGAGGAGGGAGCATTAGCTCCCTTTCTTCATTATTTACTTTGACAAAACAATCTCACTCGTTCGGTATTTTCAATAATTGCTGCTTGCCTCTGTTCTTCTGTCATTGGGACTGTTCTACCCGATGCTTTGTCTTGTTGATTTAATTTGCTATGGGTCTTCAACACGCTAAGGTTGTGTTTAGCACTTTCACAGATTTCTTTGGCTTGCTGCTTGTCGGCTTCATTAATAATTTTTGCCGATCTTTCTAATTCAGTCTCAACAGTAACAGACGTTTTCTTTTGTGGAATGTATGTTCCAATTTTCGGTGGCTCGATATCTTCACTATAAATCTTGTTAGCATCTTTAATAGTAGGAGGTTGTTGACTGTAATGTACTACGCCAGTGTCATCTACCCAAGTATAAATAGTTGTTGCCAATAAAGATGAGCTGAATGCCACAGTGATAAAAAGCATCAAACGTATAATAACCATGTGAATGTCCCAGTGTTAATTGCTGATATGCCGTAATGTTTTAAAATATGCTATCTTCAGTATAAATCCAACATCCAACCGATAATGATTAAAGTGTATGCAAAATTCATCTAATCACCCAGTAAAAAACAAAGGTATTTACCTGTTACCTAACTTGTTTACCACAGCAGGATTATTTTCTGGTTTCTACGCTGTTATATCATCGATGAATGGTCATTTTGAATCAGCGGCAATCGCTATCTTTATAGCAATGATCTGCGATGGTCTTGATGGGCGAGTCGCTAGACTGACTAATACGCAAAGTGATTTTGGTGCAGAATATGACAGTATGGCTGATATGGTATCGTTTGGTATGGCTCCTGCGTTATTAGTGTACAACTGGGCTTTACAAGACTTAGGTAAAATTGGTTGGCTTGCATCATTTATTTATTGTGCTTGTGCTGCATTAAGACTGGCACGTTTTAATACTCAGGTTGGTGTTGCCGATAAACGTTATTTTCAAGGGCTTGCTAGTCCGGCTGCGGCAGCGTTAATTGCAGGAAGTATTTGGAGTGGCAGTAAATATGAAATAGACCCAACAAATATTAGCTATATCGTTGCTTTTATAACAGCAATAACCGGATTATTGATGGTGAGTAATTTTAGATATCATTCTTTCAAAGAGGTTGACTGGCGTGGTAAAGTCAATTTTGTTGTCATGCTGCTTCTAGTTGGCGTATTTGTTGTTATTTCCGTTGAGCCTGCAATCATCCTGTGTCTTGGCTTCTATATATATGCTCTGTCTGGTCCCTTTATTACCATTAAAACCATCAAAAAGCTTAAGGTGGAACATATTCTAGGTGATGAGCTAGCTTCTGAAAATAATACGCAGCAAGTTGACTCTCCAGTCCAACGAAGTAACTCTGTAAATGAAGCATCGAAATCAACATTAGATAATACAGGGCCACAACAAGATAAGTCTGACTAGCACTGGAATTTAAAAGCGTCATGTTATCGACAATACGACTGCTTATTATCCATCCATAACGCTATACAAGTATGGTGTGTTCCTCAAGCGAGTAAAATGTCACCTTTTTCATCGCAAGGTTCAATTTGCTCTATTTTGTACTATAGTTAATCTTTCTGAATTGAACCAACACACCATAAATGTCGGATTTGAGGCGGTTATGTTCTATTTTTGACCGTTTTGATGCGTGTTTGTTGGATAAATGTCCGCTTAGACGTATTTTCTATGGAATCCATAAAAAAGGGGTTGCACAAAATCTTGTGGTGCCTATAATGCGCATCCACTGACACGGCAGACAGCGAAATCGGTCACCGAGTGAGGTTGAATTAAGTGCTTCAAAACACAGAGTTCAACAGCGAAAAGAAAGTTTGAAAAAACACTTGACGCCAACCCGGGAAAGCGTAAAATACGCCTCCCAAGCCAACGACCTAGCGTCTAACGGCGATGCACGAAATACGGCATCAACGCTCTTTAACAATTCAAACAAGAAATCTGTGTGGACATTCACAGGTATTGAGTTATTCGAAATTGTCTTCTGTTCTTCGGAATGTAGGCAATCAAAAATTTAACTCGATGATGAGAATGTTCATAGTAATATGACACTACAGCAATGTAGTGAATAACTCGTTAGCTCTTTGAGCGAAGCGAATTATGACAGTAGAATTCATTGAGCCGAAATATTCCTAAACGAATATTTCAAAAAACTTTAATTGAAGAGTTTGATCATGGCTCAGATTGAACGCTGGCGGCAGGCCTAACACATGCAAGTCGAGCGGTAACAGAAAGTAGCTTGCTACTTTGCTGACGAGCGGCGGACGGGTGAGTAATGCCTAGGGATCTGCCCAGTCGAGGGGGATAACAGTTGGAAACGACTGCTAATACCGCATACGCCCTACGGGGGAAAGGAGGG
>NZ_JBSQBN010000191.1:0-5328 GCF_053850585.1 Shewanella sp. A22 | reverse complement strand
AGAGACTCCATTCTGGCGGGTTTCAAAGTCCTTTATGCTTCGTTAGATGCTTTCAAAATACGACGGCATGGTCTATTTTTTTCCATAAAAAATAAGACATTCCCACCATCCATGGCGGTCAGATACTAGAGGTAGAGTAACGCAGGAGCTTGTTACCGAGGATCACTATTCGCTTCAATCATCTGCTTTGCCTACAGCACTTTGAACTCCCGCTGAAAGATCACATATTTAATAGGATTGGTATTATATATAAAATGAATTTTATATAATAAAAATAGTTTGTTAGTTACCAAATGAGTTCTTGGTTCAATCCATCATGTCGCTCTTGTGTAAAAAAAACTGATTATCGTTCTTTGCCAAAATATTGTGCTAATCTATCTTTAATATCCCCGTGTTTATTACCAGCCAGTAAAGGTCATATTTTATGAGTCAACGCAGTATTAACGCCCTGTTTAAACCCACATCTGTGGCAGTGATTGGCGCATCAAACGGTAATAGACGTGCAGGCAAAGCCATTATGAAAAACCTGTTATCCAGTGGTTTTTCTGGGCCAATAATGCCTGTCACCCCTAAGTACACAGCTGTCATGGGGGTATTAGCATATCCCAATATTGAAGCCTTACCCATTAAACCCGATTTAGCCATTATTTGTACAAATGCATTAAAAGTGCCCAGTATTGTTGAACGTTTGGCTCAATTTGGCTGTAAAGTCGCCATTATAATGGCCTCAGGCATGGCATCACAAACAGACGAGCAAGGGAATAATTTATTGGCGCTAACCAAGCAATATGCAAAACGTTACGGTATGCGCTTGTTAGGGCCAAATAGTTTAGGAATGATAATTCCGCCAATAGGATTGAATGCCAGCCTCGCCCATGCGGGAGCCAATGTGGGTAAAATCGCCTTTGTATCACAATCAGCGGCCATTTGTACCACAGTACTTGATTGGGCTAATAACAAGGGAATTGGCTTTTCGTCATTTATTTCTCTTGGTGATGCAACAGATATCGATTTTGATGAATTGCTGGATTATTTAGGTCGCGACAGCAAAACCAGTGCGATCATGCTATATATCGACTCGATTAACGAAAAACGTCATTTTTTATCAGCCGCCCGCGCAGCGTCACGCAATAAGCCCATTTTTGTCATTAAATCTGGCCGTAGCCGTGAAGGAGTGCAAGCTGCAATGCTCCATACTGGTGGAATTGGTGGTAATGATGCCGTTTATGAAGCCGCCTTTAGGCGTGCCGGTATGCTAAGAGTTAATGATCTAATTGAATTATTCGCTGCTGTAGAAAGTCTTGCGCATTCAACTCCCATTAAAGGCGAGCGGATAGTGATTATGAGCAATGGTGGTGGACCTGCTGTGCTTGCAGCAGATGAGTTGATAATAAAGGGTGGCAAACTCGCCCAGTTATCAGAAAAAACTATCGATGAATTAAATGCCATTTTACCCAACACTTGGTCAAAACAAAATCCAATCGACATGATTGGTGATGCAGACAGCAAACGCTATGCTGAAACGCTAAACGTATTAATGAACAGCAACGACACCGACACTATTTTAGTATTGCATTCGCCATCCATATTAGGAGAAAGTGTCGAGACAGCTAACAGTATTATCGACACGATTAATCAACATCCCAATCGGTACCGATTGAACATACTCACTAACTGGAGTGGTGAAGACTCAGCCTATCTCGCTCGTAAACGATTTACCAATGCCAGTATCCCAACTTACCGTACTCCTGAAGGTGCCGTGAGAGCATTTATGCACATGGTCGAATACCGTCGCAATCAAAAACTACTCCAAGAAGTCCCTCAGTCGATACCCGATAATATTCCCACTGATAGCAAAGCAGCGCGGGCGTTATTACAGCAAGCTTTGGCTAATGGTCAAACTGTGGTTGAAACCCATCAAGCTGGCGATATTTTACGGGCTTATGGACTAAACACCATAGAAACCCGTTTTGTTAAAAACGTAGATGAAGCTGTCAATGTCGCGAATCAAGTGGGTTATCCCGTGGCGTTAAAGGTACAGTCTCCAGACTTACTGTATAAATCGGATGTTCACGGCGTAGTATTGAATTTAGCCTCTGATGAAGATGTTAGCCACGCAGCCCACTCTATTATAGATAGGGTGCACCAAATTAATCCTTCTGCAAAAATTGACGGGTTAATTATTCAAAAAATGGCGTTAACGGCAGGAGCCCAAGAAATTCGGGTGTCGGTCATTAACGACCCTGTATTTGGTCCTGCGATCTGTTTAGGTGAAGGTGGTTCAGAATGGGATCCAACCCGTGACGCCGCAGTAGCATTACCACCATTAAACATGGCTCTAGCACGATATATGGTCATTCAGGCACTTAAAACTCATAAACTGCGAGATCGCCATTTACCGTTGGGTCTAGACATGAATGCTTTATGCGTGATGCTGACTCAGATATCGCACTTAATCATTGATTGCCCTGAAATTGCAGAAGTCGATATCAACCCTGTTTTAGCCGCAGGCGAAAAAATTACCCTACTCGACGTTAATATGCGCCTACACGACACCCCACAAGACAACATAAACCGTTTAGCCATCTTGCCCTATCCTAAAGAATTAGAACAAACGACAACGTTAAAAAATGGTCTTGCGGTGATGTTAAGGCCTATATTGCCTGAAGATGAACCAAAGCATTTAGATTTTGATAATTCATTAAGCGACGAAGACAGGTACAAACGTTATTTTGGTGTGCGCTCACGGATGACCCATGAAGAAATGGCCGTGTTAACTCAAATTGATTATTCACGGGAAATGGCGTTTATTGCGACGACTATGACGGAAGATGGTGAAGAGTTAACCTTAGGCGCTGTTAGAGCGTCTATCGACCCAGATAACACTGAAGCAGAGTTTGCCATGGCGGTGCGGAGCAACTATCAAGGGATTGGTTTAGGCAAGCTCTTACTTGAGAAACTAATTACCTACTACAAAACTAATAATACGCTTTATTTAACAGGGTTTACCATGTTTGAAAATCGTAGCATGGCGAATCTGGCTAAATCTCTTGGCTTTACTGTATCATTTGATATGGAAGAGCATTTAATTAAAATGCACATGGTTTTACAGCCAAAAGCCGACTAATCATTCTGCTAATGACCCGTTTGAATATCAACGACAAACTCAAGTACGCCTAGGCGTACTTGACACAATTTTTACCTGCAGATTTAGCCCTGTAAAGTTGCTCGTCAGCCCGTGATAATAACGTATCAACATCATCACCCATTTGAATCATTGCAACCCCAATAGATACCGTAATATGACCGAGATTCTGTTTTTTCTCTTTGCCAATAGAAAGCTGTTTTAATGACACTCTTTCACGGATTTTTTCAGCCACATTCACGGCATCGGTTAATTTAGCATTGGGTAGCATCACTACAAACTCTTCACCACCATAACGCGCCACTAAGTCATCACCTTTAACAGTCTGTTTCATGGCTAATGCAACATAAGCCAACACTTTATCGCCAATTAAATGGCCAAAAGTGTCATTGAAAACTTTAAAGTCATCGATATCAATCATTAATAAACTACAAACCGTTTGAGTCTCAATAAATTTAGTCATCTGCTCTGCTGCAAACAGTTCATAAGAACGCCGATTTTTTAATGACGTTAGTTCATCCGTCATCGCAACTTTACTGAGATTTTCCATTTCAAGTTTAAGATTAGATATCTCATTTGATAACGATTCTAAATTTGCCGATATATGCTGATTATTGGCAATAACTTGTCCAACTTCAACAGTAATTGACTTTACGATTGTGTTCAGTTCATCGGACGAAAGGTTGGTTTGTAATTTTTCACCAAAATCATTAAGGTTATTTGAAAAAGATTCAGTGCCATCACTGAGTTGATCGATTTTATTCAATAAGCTGTTAATCAAAATTTGAGTTTCGATTTGAACATTTTCAATAATTTCTGGTGAATGCTCTTCAATAAACCGATTATATAATCCTAAGTTAACTTCTGGTGTAAATTGAACACCATTAGCAATTAAACCATCAATTGCACGTTTGAGATTTAGATTTGATTCCGAAAAGTAGTCAAACCATATTGCATAATTTTCTGGGGTGACAGGAATCGACAGTGCAGCCATTTTAGGTAAGGCTAATTGAAGAATATGCTCTGTTTTTTCAATGTTATGAGTGTTATGCATCAAAGATTGGACCTTAATAATAATGACGAGGTGTCAAAGGTTATCAGTATGTTATGTCATACTTATGTATTAAACTCAATTATTGATCGACGAATAACATTTTTTGGGACATAAAAGAAAGAGATATAACCCTTTTATCAAAATTCATCGTTTACACAGTATAACTCAACTCATCAAACTGTTATCTTGCTGTTAATTGTGTGACAACCTGATAAATTAAATTTGTTAACGTTAAGGAATATCGTATGCAAGGGATCCGGCTAACTCATATTAACGGTTTTATTATTATTGTCGCTATCATAGGGTTAGTTTCAAAGCCTTTATATGCTTCAAGCAATCAAGCCGAACAAGCAGATGACATAAACATAAATAGCACGGTTATGAATGCGAGAAACTATCAAGCTCAAGATGCCAGTAAGCTTTACCCGGCTCCTAAAACCGGCATGGTTCAACATATATTGACCTTACCCTCCCTAGTAAACGAGGCTAATTACATGCTTGAGATTCAAGTAGGTAAACATACAGCGGTAGACTGCAATAAAGTCAATCTTATGGGGGAAATTGAGACACTTTCACTAGCAGGATGGGGATTGACTTATTATCAAGTCAATAACGTAATCTATGGCCCAACGACAAGAATGATGTGCACTGAAGCTAAAACAAACAAGTTTATCACCCTTAACCAAAGTGTAACCCTAAGCTATGATAGCCGCCAACCGAAGGTGTTTTATTTACCTGAAGGCACAGAGTTACGATATCGGATATGGAAAGCCGTTAGTCAATTTAAGTTCAGTAGCCATTAAAGATAAAAGCAGCATTTGGGGCAGTGTATCTTTGACTATCTTGCACAAATGAATTTACAAGGATTAAATACACTTTTTTAACTGGACTGTAGTGATGACTTTCAGCTTATTTGTACGGCATTATCGCTTATTCATGGACAAAGCGACAAACCATAGCTCAAGCAGTCACACGTTACTACACTTCACAATAAGATTTGCCTTATACCAATCCTATTAAATATGTGATCTTTCAGCGGGAGTTCAAAGTGCTGTAGGCAAGGCAGATGATTGAAGCGAATAGTGATTCTCGGTAACAAGCTCCTGCGTTACTCTACCTCCAGCATCTG
>NZ_JBSQBN010000190.1:0-5328 GCF_053850585.1 Shewanella sp. A22 | reverse complement strand
AAGACATTCCCACCATCCATGGCGGTCAGATACTGGAGGTAGAGTAACGCAGGAGCTTGTTACCGAGGATCACTATTCGCTTCAATCATCTGCCTTGCCTACAGCACTTTGAACTCCCGCTGAAAGACCACATATTTAATAGGATTGGTATTACATGTGCCTTGTTACAAATAACATAAAAAGATTTACAATACTTGACGCTCAATTAAACCAAAATAATTACAATAAACGGGCATCAAAACAGGCTAGCTGTTAGCTAATATCGTCGTAAACGACCCCTTCAATTATTGTTTATAGAGATGTGTATTCAAATGATCAAAAAACTTGGCTATTGTCTTGCTTCAGCAATGGTAATACTTACTTTCTATCTAGGTTTTGAATTCAATGTTATTGCCGCATCCACGCCTCACAGAGCAGAGAAGATTGTTCCAGTCATTACTGCCACCGTTGAACAGCATGAGCTCTCGCAATCCATTACCTTAATAGGAAAACTGGCAGCAACCCACTCAGTGATGATAGCGCCACAAGTGGCAGGAAAAATAGACACCATTGAAGTCACATCTAATCAACACGTCAGCAAAGGACAAATACTACTGACATTAGATAACCGCAAAGCTAAAGCCAGTGTAAAAGAAGCCCAAGCCTATTATCAGGATGAACTTCGTAAGCTAAATGAATTTAATAAGTTAATCCACGTTAACGCTATCACTCAAACAGAAATAGAAGCACAAAAATCCAGTGTTGATATTGCTTTAGCTAGACTCGAATCAGCTCAAACAGATCTAGATTATCATACATTAACGGCTCCATTTGCTGGCAATACAGGCCTAATTAACTTCAGTCGCGGGAAGATGGTTGCTATCAATGAATCACTCTTATCACTGGACGATTTATCTGTATTACAGCTCGATTTACAAGTACCAGAACATTACCTGTCACTGTTAAGCACTGGTATGTCCGTAAATGCAACGAGCAGAGCTTGGAGTAATAGCATTTTCACAGGCAAGATTATCGCTATCGACCCTCGCGTGAATTCTGCGACACTCAACCTTAATATTCGTAGCCAGTTTGATAATCAAAAGGGCCAATTAAAACCCGGCATGATGATGTCAGCAACAATGATATTCCCGAGCGTATCGTCTCCTATTGTACCGGTTCAAGCGCTTGAATACTCAGGAACTAAACGTTATGTCTATGTGATAAACCAACACAATATCGCCATACGCACCCAAGTGATATTAGGGGCAAGAATTAAGGATCAAGTGTTAATAGAATCTGGTATTAATATTGGTGACCGCATCGTTATTCAAGGGTTAGTCAATATGCGTGACGGGGTCAAAGTACATGATTTGGCGGTTCAGTCAAAAACAAGCCGTGTTAAAAAACAGGAGCACAAATAATGTGGCTAAGTGATACGGCGGTTAAACGCCCTGTTGTTGCAATTGTTTTGAGTTTATTGCTGTGTGTTTTTGGCTTAGTGTCATTTTCTAAACTGTCAGTTAGAGAAATGCCCGACGTGCAAAACCCTGTTGTGACAGTGATGACCACATACAGTGGTGCATCGGCCACAATTATGGAAAGTAAAATAACGAAGACTCTCGAAGATGAATTAACAGGGATCAGCGGAATTGATGAAATTACCTCAACCACTCGAAATGGCATGTCGCGTATTTCAATTGAATTTGAACTGGGCTGGAATTTAACCGAAGGTGTCAGTGACGTTCGTGATGCAGTCGCAAAAGCACAGCGTCGTTTACCCGACGAAGCAAATGAACCTATTGTGTCTAAAGATAATGGTACTGGCGAAGCGTCGATTTACGTTAACTTGAGCTCTGAAAATATGGATCGCACTCAACTTACAGATTATGCCCAGCGAGTATTAGAGGATAGATTTAGCCTAATTACAGGGGTTAGTTCAGTTAATATATCTGGTGGTTTATACAAGGTCATGTATGTACAACTAAAGCCACAATTAATGGCTGGCAGAAATGTTACTACCAACGATATTATCAATGCATTAAATACCGAAAACCTCGAAACACCGGGCGGTGAAGTACGTAACGACACGACGGTGATGTCAGTCAGGACCAAGCGATTATATTTCAGCCCAGAAGACTTTAATTATTTAGTGGTTCACACCGCAGATGATGGCACACCTATTTACCTTAAAGATGTTGCGAGTGTCTTTATCGGTGCAGAAAATGAAAACTCAACTTTTAAAAGTAATGGTATCGTTAACTTAAGCTTAGGAATAATACCTCAATCAGATGCCAACCCATTAAATATATCAATGCGAGTACAGCAAGAAGTCGATAAAGTGCAGAGTTTTTTACCTAAAGGGACGCAGTTAGTTGTCGATTATGATGCCAACGTATTTATTGACCGCTCGATTAATGAGGTTTACAACACGCTGTTTATAACTGGGGTGCTGGTTATTCTGGTGTTGTACATATTCATAGGCCAAGTCCGGGCGACACTGATCCCAGCAGTAACGGTACCTGTGTCATTAATTTCCGCATTTATGGCGGCATACAGCTTAGGTTACTCCATTAACTTATTAACCTTAATGGCCCTCATTTTGGCCATTGGATTGGTGGTTGATGACGCCATCGTGGTGGTAGAAAATATCTTCCATCATATTGAACAAGGTGAAGAACCACTACTGGCGGCATACAAAGGAACTCGCGAAGTCGGTTTTGCAGTTATATCAACAACCTTAGTATTGGTCATGGTATTTTTACCCATTTCATTTATGGATGGTATGGTCGGATTACTGTTTACCGAATTTTCTGTGATGCTGGCAATGTCAGTTATATTTTCATCACTTATTGCCCTTACTCTTACTCCCGTAATGAGCAGCAAGCTTTTGAAAGCAAATGTGAAAAAAAATAGTTTCAACATTGCTATTGATAATGCTTTTGCTCAGCTAGAACAAAGTTATCGTCGCATGGTTAAGTGGGCATTACGCTGGAGGCTCGCCGCACCAATCATTATTATCACCTGTATCGCTGGCAGCTACTTGCTCATGTTACAAGTTCCTTCGCAACTATCACCACAAGAAGACCGTGGAGTATTATATGCTTTCATCAAAGGTGCTGAAGGTACTAGCTATAATCGCATGGTGACTAATATGGACATTGTTGAAAACAGATTAATGCCCTTACTCGGTCAAGGCGTAGTCAAGTCATTCAGTGTTGAAGCCCCTGCTTTTGGTGGCCGAGCAGGAGACCAAACTGGGTTTGCTATTATTCAATTAGAAGATTGGCAAGACCGCGATACTAATATTAAGCAAGCATTAGCATTAATCAGCAAAACATTAAAAGATATTCCCGATGTAATGGTGCGCCCAATGTTGCCAGGATTTAGAGGGCAATCAAGTGAGCCTGTTCAATTTGTGCTGGGTGGTTCAGACTATTCTGAGTTATTTAAATGGGCCCAAGTACTGCAACAAGAAGCAGACGCAAGCCCCATGCTTGAAGGAGCCGATTTAGATTACTCAGAAACCACTCCAGAACTGGTGGTTACAGTAGATAAGCAGCGTGCTGCAGAACTCGGTATTAGCGTGTCGGAAATATCCACCACCTTAGAAATTATGCTGGGAGGCCGTAGTGAAACCACCTTCGTGGAACGCGGAGAAGAGTACGACGTGTATCTTCGTGGCGATGAAAACAGCTTTAACAGCGTCACCGATCTCAGTAAAATTTACTTTCGAAGCAGTAAAGGCGAATTAATCACCCTTGATACCGTCACTAAAGTTGAAGAAGTTGCTTCTCCACAACGCCTCAGCCATACCAATAAGCAAAAATCAATTACCATAAAAGCTAATTTAGGCGAAGGCTATACCTTAGGCGAAGCGCTCGACTTTTTAGAACAACGAGCTATCACATTATTGCCAAACGATATTTCCATTGCTTACACTGGTGAATCAAAAGATTTTAAAGAAAACCAAACAGGAGTTATGGTGGTATTTGGCTTGGCAATTCTCATTGCCTACCTTGTACTGGCCGCTCAATTCGAAAGCTTTATCAACCCTGCTGTGGTCATGTTTACTGTTCCCATGGGTATTTTGGGCGGATTTATTGGCTTAGTCGTCATGCATCAAGGAATGAACATTTATAGTCAAATTGGCATGATAATGCTAATTGGTATGGTAACTAAAAATGGTATTTTGATTGTCGAATTTGCCAATCAATTGCGCGATAGAGGCCTACCAATCGATAAGGCTATTATTGATGCTTCAGCACGCCGGTTGCGGCCGATATTAATGACCGCATTCACCACATTAATTGGTGCTATACCACTGATTATGTCTACAGGAGCCGGCAGCGAGAGCCGCATTGCGGTAGGAACTGTGATATTCTTCGGTATGGCATTTGCGACCATAGTCACCTTATTAGTGATCCCTGCAATGTACCGACTCATATCTTCGTCAACTCACTCTCCAGGATTTGTTGAAGCACAACTTAATGCCGCGATAAGCGCGCAACAAACACAGCAACCTTGACCAAAACAGGTGTAATAATGACTAACCTAGCAGTATTTGTAGATGTACAAAACATTTATTACACCTGTAAGCAAGGGTTTGGCCGCTCATTTAATTACCGAGCCTTGTACAAACGTCTATCGGCTCAGGGCAAGATTAGCCATGCAATTGCCTACGCAATTGCCCCTGCTGATGACGGACAAGTTAAGTTTCAAGATGCCTTGAAACATATAGGATTCACAGTTAAAACAAAGCCTTATATTCAGCGTAGTGATGGTTCTGCAAAAGGAGATTGGGACGTTGGGATCACAATCGATATGCTTGAAATCGCCCCCACGGTAGATGAAGTCATTTTACTCTCTGGAGATGGGGATTTTGATTTACTACTGAAGAAAATAAACCAAACAACCCAATGTTATACTCATGTATTAAGTGTTGAACGCCTCACCGCAAAATCATTAACCGATCAATGCCAACAATTTACCGCAATCGACCCATCATTACTGATCTAAAATAAGCCCCACCAAGCTTTGCGGTCACACGTTTTGTTCACCTCAAAATACCATCCCAAATTATGGTTATACCCATTTCATTCATTATGTGCTCAATCAGAGTCACTTCTTTTTTTCAGTTTGAGGCACATCGTTGAAAGAAATGGTGTTCCCTTGTAGAACAATGCAACAAAAAATGAACACAAACTGCATGGAATAAATAAAAACCAATAATACCAATCCTATTAAATATGTGATCTTTCAGCGGGAGTTCAAAGTGCTGTAGGCAAGGCAGATGATTGAAGCGAATAGTGATTCTATTTTGAAAGCATCTAACGAAGCATAAAGGACTTT
>NZ_JBSQBN010000189.1:0-5332 GCF_053850585.1 Shewanella sp. A22 | reverse complement strand
ACTACACCAGTATTCAACGACGTATAAATTCAGCGATTAAAGGTGAGCAACCTGCAGAGTTATTACCTTTTGTGGGTAATGAACGACTAAACATGCCTAACGGGCTAATGTTCAGTGTGAAAGATTACATAGTACTAGTTGAAGATACCGGTCGGATTATTCGAGAAGATAAGCGTGGCGCTATTAGCGCAAGTAGCCAAGACATTCTTAATAGATTAAATATCCCTGCTGAAAACTGGCTTAAAATCACTACAGAGTTTGGTGCATTATTCAAAGGTGCGGTAGGGGCTTTACCTGCATTAACACAATATTGTGAACATCTAGAGCGAAAGCGGCGACAAGGCGCTGCAAATTGTCAGCGTTGGCTGTGTGCTTAAGCATTAATTCCTCAAAACCATAATTCAACTTATCCTTGATTGCTATCAAGATTTTCTGCTGTGCTTAATTCCGCGAATGTCGGATAAATCACTCATTTAGCGTTAATGTTTAAGCCATATCGATTGAAATTGATCTGTTGAGTAAATCAAGCAGAGCTCTCGCCAAAGAAATGAAAACGAGCTATGTTACTTGTTCAAAAAATGGGTGGCATAGTTAACAGTGAACTACGCTTTATTTACCCTTTAATGGTCTGGTGTGTGCGAAGCGCCACGACGTTAATTTAATAATAGTCAGAGAACTCTGACTATTCTGACTTAATCTACCTGCATCCAATCGACTTGAACGCCTGCTTGCTCAAACATATCTTGGCTAACTTTAATCTTAACTCCCCAGCGTGATAAAAAATCTTCGTTGGGTTGCGGGCTGTGCACAGTGCGCAATCCAGTTTGGATAATCTTGGCGGCGCAGTTTGGGCAAGGGAAGTGGGTCACCCAAATTTCACAGCTACTGAGATCTCGTTTGGCATGGAGGATGGCGTTTTCTTCTGCATGGAGCGTTTTTAGCAGCTTCATTTCACGGTTATCGGTTTCCGCACTATCAGATATTCCGTGAGGATAACCATTAAAACCTAAAGAGACGATGCGATTGTTTTCGGTGATTACCGCGCCAACTCGGGTGGAGGGATCTTTACTCCAAGATGCTACGAGCTCGGCCATCTGTAAAAAGCGTGTCGCCCATTTTGTCATCATCTTATTGCCGTTCCTATGCTTTATGTATCACGTTAACTATTATTTCAATTAGGCGCTATTCTCTATGGAGAACAATGATAAATCAACCTTCAATATTCTAATTTTAAACTCAATGACCCTTGGTTATATAAGTAGGGTCATAGTGCGCCTGTATAGCAGAATTTGACTGCCCATTTTTAGGTTGCGTTTACTTATTCCAATGAGATAGCCCAGGTTATTCGTTATTACCTACTCTTCATTACTAAGAATAAAGTTGCTAATCGCTTTTGAAATTAGGTCTTTTTTCATTGACGTGCGGGTAACGGGTTGGTTAAACCAGAAACTCATTGGCTGATCAAAACCGATACCGTGCATGTAGTTGTAGATTGCTTTACGCAGTCCTTCGCCAAGCATTTCATGATCTGTACCGGTTGGGTCGGTGAAGTCGACATCGTTTTCAGCAAATAAAATCTCAGGGCGTTCAGCAAGGGTGATACCAAATTGCTCTGGGCTTATGCCAATAGGACTGTGAATGGTGGCGACAAAACGGTGCCAGTAGGCTGACTGGAAACAACCTTGCTCCATCATTTGCCGCACCATTTCTAACGAGTCTATGGTTTCTTGCTCGGTTTGTGTTGGGAAGCCATACATCAAATAGGCGTGAACCATAATACCAGCATCACTAAAGGCTTTGGTAACATGGGCGACTCGCTCAACACTCACGCCTTTCTTCATCAGTTTTAATAGACGATCAGATGCCACTTCAAGGCCGCCGCTGACTGCGATACAACCTGAGTCTGCCAGTAATTGGCAACGCGCCGGGCTAAATGTCCGCTCAAAACGAATGTTGCCCCACCAGCTGATCACTACGCCGCGTTCAATGAGGCGTTTTGCAAAGGCAAACAAGGTTTTTGGCGGTAAGGCTTCATCGACAAAATGAAAACCTGTTTGTCCGGTTTCTTCAACCAACTCTACAATGCGGTCAACCAAGGCATCGGCGCCAGCGGTATCGTAGCGGTCGATATAGTCCAAACTGACGTCGCAGAAGCTGCATTTACGCCAGTAACAGCCATGGGCGATGGTCAGTTTGTTCCAGCGTCCGTCACTCCAAATGCGGTGCATCGGGTTAAGCATTTCACATAAAGACAGATAATCGCTCAGTGGCAGACCATCGTAAATGGGCGCGCCGACCTCAGATTGTGGAATATCGTGCAACTGATCATTTTGATTTAAATGGATATAAGGTTGGCCATTTTCATCTTCTGCGAGGAAATAGGTTCGCACTAAATCGTCTATCTCACGCTTGCCTTCAAAGTATTCCAGCAGAGTGATGAGTGGGCGTTCGCCGTCGTCCAGACAGATAAAATCAATAAACTCAAATACGCGAGGATCTTTTAGTGCACGTAGTTCGGTATTAACAAACCCGCCGCCGATGACGATAGGAATGTCTGGGTTAATGACTTTACAGGTTTGCGCAATACGTAACGCGCCCAACATATTACCGGGAAATGGCACGGTTAATGCGACGACGCTAGGTTGCGTGTCTTCCAGATACATTTCGACCAATTGCTCCAAAATTTCAGAGCTGAAACTCGGTTCACCCATTAGGGTGTCGTAGAGGTTGTCAAAGCTTGGATTAGCTGCCGCTAGCTTCTCGCCATAACGGCTGACTTCAAAGTAGGGATCAACACCTTGAGTAATAACGTTCGACAGATCATTAATAAACAGGGTGGCCAGATATTTGGCTTTATCTTGTACGCCTAAGTTGCCAAAGGCCGCTTGTAAAACGTCACCAGACACAGCTTCCATCTCAGCAATAGCATCAAACGCTGGGCCTTCGGGTAAAAAACGGCGGGTGTTAATGCGCATTGCAAGGCTGGGGTCTTTGCCCTGTAAAAAGCGAATGGCAGGTTCTACTGTGAGGTGATAACGCTCAAATTCAGCCAGAAAATTAAAAATAACATCTGGCAGTTCATCGTCTTCAAAATGTTCGAAGTTTTCTTCTACGTGCTGACGAATAATATCCAGCGCAGGTGCTGTCATCATCTCAAGGAAAAGCTCAATCGCAGGATCTCGCTGAACCGCCTCATAGCCTCGTGAGCGTAAAAAACCGGTTAAATACGCTGTTGCTGGATACGGTGTATTCAGCTGGGTCATCGGTGGAGTCATTAGAAGAACGGTCATAGCCTGCCTTGATCGTAAAAGCCGATAAAAATGAGGTCGTATTCTAACAGTAAAAATGCTTCAAATCCCTTTAATTCCGGCTTTCATCAGTGGCATCATGTCTTTCGGTGTGTGATGACTATTGCAGGGGGAATGTATTTTGTTGAGTAATATTAGAGGCTAATTGCTTAAACATGATCAATGTTGTTCTCATGTCAGTATGGGGTTTAGCTCGAGTAGTTATTGCCCTTGGGATAAGGGCGATAACTACTCGTATGACATTACCGTTAATTGGCCAGAATAGACTTTAGATAGCCAGAGCCAAGTTGGCGCATTTGCTTTTCTCCCCAAGTCACTCTTTGGCGCAGGTATGGGGTTAAATTGTTAGGATTTCGGTTACGCGGACTCGGCAATAATACCGCTAACCGCGCAGCTTCGTTGTTGGATAAATAACGGGCCGATTTATTAAAATAATGTTGGCTAGCTGCTTCTACGCCGTAAATGCCTTTACCAAATTCGGCGACGTTTAAGTACACCTCTAAGATACGTTTTTTGCCCCAAATAGCTTCGAGGCTCACGGCCAACATGGCTTCTAACCCTTTACGAACAAAACTTCTACCCGGCCAAAGTAACAGATTTTTTGCGGTTTGTTGGGTGATGGTACTGGCACCACGTAGGCCTTCGCCATCGTCGTACTGGTTAAGGGCTTTAGTGATGGAGTTAACATCGACCCCGAAGTGTTCGGGAAACAACTGATCTTCTGCGGCTACTACAGCTAATGGCATGTGGGCTGGTAGCTCATCAATGCTTATCCAGTGCTGACTCACCGGATAATCACTTTGCAGCATAAATGACGTCGTTGGTGGCGGTACAAATCTCAGCAGCAGTATCAATAGCGCCAGTAATAGCAAAAAACGCCACATGACAAACCATGTCCAACCGAAAAATCCTCGTTTACGATTTGTCATTCACTGCCTCGTATTTAGTTAGCTATTGGGGCTTTATCGGCAAGAGTATAGGATATTGGGTGTTAAGGCCAAAGGCTAATCAATGGATCAATAACGTCCCAGTTGATAAAGCCTTTTTGTGGAACCTTTATGAAGATTGGTGCTCAGATAACACGGCCTGAATATCTGCCATGCTGGTTTGCCATTGTTGGTAATCAAGCTTGATAGGGTAAGCGCGATTATTTGCGACTAACACTAATGACGGAAACCCTTGTATCGGTAGCTTACGGGCAAACGCTATTTCTTGTTGTAACTGCTGCTCAACATTGTCACTGAGTAATTGTTGTTTAAACATCACTGCATTCATACCTAAGGATCCAGCTAATGTACACAATACTTCAATATCAGATGGATTTTGTGCCTGCAGGTAATAGGCATGTTGAATGGCATTGATCATTGCACGTTCTTGGTCAAATTGGCGAGCAATAATACAGGCTCGGCAAGCTGGGTATGTTGAACGTCTTGGCTGACAACGTTGCCAAAAGTCATGGTTAAATTCAGTTCCCAGTTGCTGGGCAATATTTTTCCAGGTTTGCTGTAACATTTGCTGCATCGGTTCTGGCATCGGCTCAGCTGAATCGGGAGCTAAACCGCCGACCAAATACTGTAGGCTCAATTGCTGGTCAAACTTCTGTTGTAGCTGGGTTTGCAGAATGTCCCATGTAGGGCGATAGCCCCAGCACCAACTGCACATTGGATCATGAACATAATACAGTGTTGGTTTAGGCATAGTTTTCTGAGTGGGTTCAGTTGATTTAATTGTCATATAAATTCGCTATTTCATTCATATTCAGTCCGTAGACTATGCCATATAAACAATGGGTGATGAATGGTTAGCTGTAAACCATTACTGGTTTAGGTGGTTATATAGCATCCCATTTATTGTGCTTATCAGTTGGTAAGAGTAACCGTGATAGCTATTTGTATTGTAATACCAATCTCATTAAATATCTGGTCAGTTCAGAGTCTCTCAGGTTTTTCAATTCAAGGCACATTGATGTAGAAATGGTTGTTGCCTTTTAAATCGATGTAACACAGAAGTGGCATACCTGAGAG
>NZ_JBSQBN010000018.1:0-44576 GCF_053850585.1 Shewanella sp. A22 | reverse complement strand
AGGGCTTCAGAGAGTTCCATAAAAAAATCCGATAATAAAGATTATCGGATTTTCGCAGACTGAAAAGATCGGTCAACCGATCTGTTCAGATTTTATAGCATTACCGCTTAACTGATCGGCATTACCCGGAAGGGCGTTTTTTTGTTGGCTAATATTTAAAAAGTGAATGTTATTGCAATTAATAACCGCGGTGAAAAATGTATATTTTGTGTTTTTAGATTGTATAAAAGGTATATATGGATTTGCTATTGAAAGCTATAAATTCATAAATAAGCATTAAAAAACATTAATTTAATTGAATTTTATAAAACTGAGGAAGATAATTTAGCAATCAGTAATAGTAAGTCGTTGACTAGGTTGTTTTATGGCTGAGAATGATAACTTCCAACAATATGTTGCTAAAGTCTTTCGCGAACATCGTGGCGAGCGAGTGGTGTCATTTGAGTTTCAGGGTAAGCGCTATTGGTTGAAACAAGTTGAACAGCTTGCTGGCGCAATGCGTTTATTAAAGCAAAACTCTGCAGCAGCATTGAATAAAGAGATTGGTGTATTAACTGCCTTAAGCCGTCGAGGCGCACCGGTACCTGCGGTTGTTGATTTTGGTGATGGTTATATGGTAGTCGAAGATGCGGGAGATACGATTAATCATCTGCTTGACCATATCAATAAAGCCTCATGGCAACCTATTTTAAATGATGCGAGTACTGCGTTAGCCAAACTTCACTGTATGCAGCTTGCACATGGTCGTCCTGCATTACGCGATATTAGTTGGCAGGCGGGGGAAGTTAAATTTATTGATTTTGAAGCAAATCAACAGCATAAATCACTTATATCACAACAGATTCGCGATTTATTGGTCTTTATCCATAGCCTATATCGTTATATTGGTCCAAATAATAGCGTGATTAACCAAGCGATCGATTGTTATCGCTCTGCTGGAGGCGAAGCTATATGGCAAAAAGCGAAACAGTTTTTAGCCTCATGGCAATGGTTATATTATTTTGCTAGACCGTTTCGCAACATGGGTGGAAAAGACTTGAAGCCAGTTTATTGGGTGTTGTGGCATTTTAGACAAACCCTATAATATTGACAGAAATGATTGATATCATATTTTAATGAAAGCTTGCCCTATTGGAGCAAGCTTTTTTAATGGCGAAACAAGACATGGATGATTAAAGCGGGACGTTAAGGTTGTGCAGATAAATCTTGATATAAGGTTTCAATCCACTTGTCGGAAGAAATAAATTTCCAAGACCAAGAAGCGTATTTTGCTGGTACGCCTTGTTTTTTGATGGTGGCTAAATCGTGTCCCATTTCTATTTCACCACGCATCCAATTTATGCTGTCATCAAGCATATGTTTAAATTTTAACAGTGCATTCTTATTCCCTAACGCACCATGACCCGGTATCACTTTCGTTTTGTTATCTAAACGATCGAGTATCATGCTGACGTTTTCTCTATAACCTTTTACAGAACCACCTGCGGCGAGATCTATGTATGGAAAGCGGTCTTTAAAATATAAATCCCCCATATGAATAACATTTGCTTTTTGCCATATCACAACACTGTCCCCGTCGGTATGGCCAGGTCCTAAGTGAATTATCTCTAAAGTATCTTGATTGAAATGAATGGAAATATTCTCAGCATATGTGATAACGGGTAGTGCTGACTCAGGTGTATTGCTGTCTGCTTTGAGACGCTGTAGTACATTATGGTGGGCTAATATCGTACCAGTTTCACCAAAATGGGCGTTTCCTCCCGTATGATCGCCGTGGTAATGAGTATTGATTATGTATTTAGGCAGTCCGGGTTGGATTTCATTAAGTGCGACGGTGATTTTATCGGCTAAAGGGGCAAATTGATCATCTATAATTAAAATACCGTCACTGCCAGCTGAAACACCAATATTGCCACCCGCGCCCGTAAACATATAGGTATTATTAGCCAATTTTTTTGATATAATAGTGACATCACTCATCGTGCCATCTGCAAACAGTGTTTGGCTAAACGTCAGTATTGCAAACGCACTTAATGCGATTATGTTCTGTTGAAATCTCAGTTTCATGTTCGTCCCTTATTTTACGGTCTCGGTGATAATCTATCACCAATACAGTGACATGAGTAAATTAGATCACTTGCCTATTTATGTTATGCCACAGCATGGTCACAATAGGGCTATCAATTTATCATTCTCAACGGCTGGTATTAGTCCAAGGTAGCAGTTTTTGAGCAAATGTGTTGGCTAAGCCTAATCTAATTGCCGCATTATGACGGATGAGATATAACGCTTGGTAACATAGTGGCACTAAATAAAGGCTGGTCACTGTCGAAAAGGTTAACCCACCAATAATAGCTATAGCCATTGGCGAATAAGGTGGTCCGCCACCGCCTATTTGGGTGTCGCCCATGGCTAACGGAACTAAGCCCAACACTGTGGTTGCAACTGTCATTAATACCGGACGCAAACGCGTAATACACACGTTGATTATAGTGTCACTTAGTTTATCTAAATCAGGTGTCATTTGGTTGATTTGATCTACCAGTACAATACCATTATTGACCACGATACCCATTAAAATAAGTATACCAATCATTGACATAACCGACATCGGCGTACCAGTTAACCACAATGCCCAAAATACGCCTGTTATTGAGAACATAATGGAAGTAATAATTGCTGTTGGTAATAGCAGTGACTCAAATAATGCCGCCATAACAATATAAATCATTGCGATAGCCAAAATCATATTCACCGCCATGATTGACTGGTCTTCGTCTTGGCGCTCGAATCCACCTCGGAGCGAGTAGCCGTATCCCTTTGGAAAATTGACTGAATCCATGACTTGGGTAATTTGGGTTTGCGCTTCTTCTGTGGTGAAATCTTCTAAGTTGGCACCGATTGATAAAGCCGTTTGACGATTAAAGTGACGAATAGTATCAAAGCGTGGAACCACGGTAGCTTCGGCTAAACTGTCGAGTGTGTAAACGCGATCGCCTTGGCGAATGATCGGTAATTGTTTAAGCTTTTCGAGCGAGTTTTGCCAGCTTTTGTCATAGGCTAATTCGATCCGTAGTTCACCACTGGGATCATGGCGGAACGAACGTAATTGCGAGCCTCTTAAGGCAATTGAAATGTTCGATGCTATATCACTTAAGGTTAAGTCTAGGCGGGCAGCCATTTCACGATTGATCACCACTACCACTTCTTGTTGGGCGCCATTCACTTCCGAACGTACATCGACCAAGCCTTCTATATTCTCAAGTAATGGCATCACTTGTTCACTAATGCGGATTAACTCTGTTGTCGAGCGTCCAGTGAGCGTCACGCGGATCCCAGTGTTTTCATTGCCCCAGCCAAATTGCGGTGTGGCAATCGAAAACTTAGGAAAGCCTTCACGGATGATTTTCTTTAACTCACCAATGTCAATCGGGATGTCTTTTTGCAATAAAATGGTCGATTGTGCATCTTGTGGAGCGTAGTAACTATAAACTGCATCAATATAAAATTTGTCTTTATTGTTGTATAAATACGTTTCCATGCGATTAATCATGGCTTCGGTCACGGCTAGATTATGGCGACCTTCTAATTGATAATTAATGTATAAACGGTCATTACCTTCACCATCACCTTGATCTTGCTGCACCATACTGAGTGGTAATGCAGTCGATAGCAATATCGCCACCGCGATAATCCCTGAACGTTTAGGTCGGGTTAAGATCCAGGTGAGGCTGCGTTGATAAAAGTGACCTAAGCGGTTATTTTCATTGACTGGCTCAACCGCAAAATGAAAGTGATTAAGCATAAGTGGAATAAGGGTCTTGGCAACTAACAGTGATGCCGCAAGTGAGATACAAATGGCGACAGCAACATGCTCTAAAAAAATTGTCAGCTGCACTTTAACGCCAAATATATTAGGTAAAAACACAATGGCGGTGGTTAATGTTCCTGCAAAAACCGCTAAAGAGACTTTTTCAACGCCCGTTAATACAGCTTGTTGATTGGCCGTTTTTTGACAAGTGTCGTCAATGTGTGCGGTTTGTTTCTCTTGCAGTACGCTTTCGGTCACCACCACCGCATTGTCAATCAACATCCCGACTGCCAATAGTAGGCCCATCATCGACAAAATGTTCAAGCTGTAGCCTAAAAAATACATACCAGCCAATGTCATACACAATGAAATCGGCACAGATGAAATAACCACTAAGGTCATTTTAAGGTTACGCAAAAACAGAAACAGCACCCCAAATGACAATACCGCACCCATTAAGCCAGACCGTAGTAAGTCTTTTAATGACGATTTAACGCCATAAGCTTGGTCTTCCATGATAAACAATTTAATACCATTAAATTGCTGATCTTGCTTAACTTGTTCAATAACGCTTAATACGCGATCAGACACCTCAACTAAATTAGCACCAGATTCTTTAAACACATCAATGCCCACGGCATATTTTTGGTCTAAATGGCGGCCTTCAGTTTTCTCGGGCAGGGCATAGTTCACCATGGCGATATCTTGCAAACGAATACCCGGTACAATGACTAAATTGTTAATATCATCGATACTGGTAAATTCACCTTTGGGGGAGACTTGATACACCCGTGAGCTTTCTCTTAAAGTCCCTGCACTGATAACAAAGTTTTCTGTCAGCAAACGGCTTCGTAAATCGAGGATATTAAGGTTTGCGGCCGCTAACTTATCCGCGTCAAGTCGGATTTCAATTTGTTTTTGTTCAACACCGTAAAGGGTGACTTTTGATACACCATCAACCCGTTCAAGTGGCTTACGCAGTTGTTTATCTAATAAATCAAACGCATTAGAAAGTTCGCGTTCACTCGATATTCGTATCGTAAGTACTGGCATATCGGCGGTAGAAAACTGTTGGATCATCACGCGTTCAACATCTTTAGGTAATAAATGTCTTATAGCGTCTATTTTCTCACGTGCTTCGAGGCTTTTTGTGGCAACATCTTGACCCCACTTCATGTTGAGTCGAATAAAAGCACCGTCTTGAGTTGAATCCGAACGCACCTCTTCAATACCACTCATGGTGGCAAGTGATTCTTCGAGTACTTTGGTGATGTCGCGTTCAACTTCTGCTGGACTCGAACCTTTATACGGGACTTGTACCATAATTTGCGGAATATCAATTCCTGGAAACATCTCTAAAGGCAGCATTCGGCTGGCTGCCATGCCAAATAGCATAATGGCTAAGAAAAACATGCAGGTGGTCACGGGACGTTTTATTGCCAGTTGAGTGATATTCATGCTGGCGTCTCCGTTGCATTAAGCTCAGTTTCATTTGGGACAAACTGTTTACGGTCAAACTGCGCATATAAGGCGGGAATAACCAATAATGTTAGCAGTGTTGACATGCTTAAACCGAAAATGACGGTAATGGCCATTGGCGCACGAACTTCACTGCCATCACCAATCCCTATAGCCATAGGCAATAAACCTAAGGTAGTGGTTAGGGTTGTCATCATGATAGGACGTAAACGGGATTGCGCTGCATCATTAATCGCAGTTAGCTTATCCTTGCCTTCTTGGCGTAATTGATTAATACGGTCGACTAATACAATCGCATTGTTGACCACAATACCAGCCAGCATAATTAGGCCTATAAATACCACCACACTTAAATGGGTACCGGTAATAAATAATCCAATAATGCTGCCTGCAACGGCCATTGGCACGGCAATTAAAATTAACAGTGGATGTAACAATGACTCAAACTGACTGGCCATCACTAAATATACTAAGAAGATAGCTAGAACCAAGGCTATTTTTAACGAATCAAATGATTGTTCCATTTCTTCATTTTGACCGCCAAATCTGGCTTGAATTGAGCTAGGGAACTGCTGTTTAGTCAATATCTGCTGAGCTTGAAGCACCGCTTCGCTTAAATCACCATAAGCCAAATTAGATGACACAATAGCAACTCGCTGTTGACTGATACGGTTAATCGCTGAAGGACCAATTTGCAAATCTATTGTGGCGATAGCACTTAATGGTATCGGTTGGGCGCTATTGGGATTAATAATTAACGATTCAATGTCGCTGATCTGATCGCGTTCGCTTAACTCACTGCGCACTAAAATATCCACTTTACGATCACGTACCGTAAACTGGCTGGCAATAGTCCCACCTACACGTTGGGCAATACGGTTAGCGACTGTCGGTGCATCCATTCCTAACGCAGCTAAACGGGCATGATCAAAGCGAATACTGATCTCTGGTTGACCATCGCGTAAGCTAGTATTGATGTCACTAAAACGGTCAAATTCAGACAAGGCATTGACCAATTGGTCTGCGCTTTGTTTGAGTTGAGCTAAATCGTAACCTGATAACTCAATTTCTAGTGGGGTTTTAAAACTGAATAACTCAGGATGTTCAATTTTAGCTTCTAGTTCAGGAATGTTTCTTGCTGTGTTACGCAATACCTGACTAACGGTATTAAAAGCTAAATGGTCAGCTAATACCACTTGTAGTCGGCCCCAGTTTTCACCGCCGCGAGCGGTATCTGATGTCATTAATCCACCGCTACCCGCCTGGCTATAAGCATGTTTCACATCTTCTCGGTCTTGAATCGACAGCGCTAGTCGCTGTAATACTGCATCTGTTTCACTGACTTCGGTGCCTGGCGGCAATAAAATTTCAACATAAAACTCACCTTGGTTCATCGGTGGGATTAGCTCGACGCCTAACTTAGGCAGTAAACTGCTTGACGCTAGAGTGACTATTAGTGCTAACACAATGGTGAGTACTTGGTGGCGTAAGGCGTAATGTAATACTCGGTAATAGATTGATTCTACTGTGCGATATAAGTAGTTAAATCCGGTACTGATGGGTCTGAGTAATAGCCCAAATACACTACTGACAAAATGGCTTATGACGATAATGGTGGTTAACAATCCAGCTGGTAAGTACTTAAATAGTAGCTTAAATGGAAAGCTCAATACAGCCAGTAAGTAGTAGGTTATTTTTCCTTTTCGGCTTGTTGGTTTAGGCTTTTGGGCTACTTCAGCCGGTTGTGGCAGGCTAGTAAAACCTTGACGGGATGCCAACATGGGAATGGCTGTTAAGGCAACAAATAATGAAGCAAGAAGGGCGAACGTGACGGTGAGAGCTTGGTCTGCAAATAGGGCTCCAGCAATACCGTCGACAAACACTAAAGGTACAAATACCGCCAACGTGGTAAGCGTTGACGCAAAAATAGCTCCAGAGACTTCTTTACATCCAGTGACCGCAGCTTCTATTTTACTCATGCCTTGAGCTTTATAACGGTCTATGTTTTCTAATACCACAATAGCATTGTCGACCAATAAACCAATCGCCAATGCAATACCGCCTAGCGACATAATGTTTAAACTGATATCAGCAAAATACATCATGTTAAAGGTGGCAATAACCGAAAAGGGGATCGAGATTGAAATAATAAGTGTGGCAATAATGTCCCGTAAAAACAGGTAAATCACCAGCATTGCCAATAAGCTGCCGAATAATGCCGCAGAAGTTACTTCATTCACTGCACTTTCAATAAACTCAGATTGGTCGTAAATAATGTTTAACTTATTTTGCCCATTCGCTTGATTGATTTTTTCAAGTTCAGATTGTAGTTTTTGCGCAACAGCAACGGTATTGGCGTCGCCTTCTTTGTATATTGCTAGCTCAATCGATTCTACCTCGCCGATACGAGTAATATCACTGCGTTCTTTGTAGGCATCACTAATCACCGCAATGTCAGATAATCTGACTAAAGTTTGGCCATCTCGGTAGATAATCACTTGCCCTAGTTCATCTAAAGAGTTGAATTGATTTAAGGTTCTGACTAAATATTCTTTATCACCTTGGATCACTTTACCTGCTGATAGGTTGATATTTTCTTCATTGATGCGGCGCTTAATTTGGTCGGCATTAAGGTTTAATTGACTTAGTTTTTG
This sequence comes from Shewanella sp. A22, assembly GCF_053850585.1. Classification (NCBI taxonomy): domain Bacteria; kingdom Pseudomonadati; phylum Pseudomonadota; class Gammaproteobacteria; order Alteromonadales; family Shewanellaceae; genus Shewanella; species Shewanella sp. A22. The sequence goes on along the minus strand of NZ_JBSQBN010000018.1, from coordinate 36,632 downwards.
TTGATTTAATTCAATATGAACTTCTTGCTCTAACCCTCCGGAAAGCCTTACGGCAGCAACACCGGATAAGGCTTCTAAACGCCGTTTTAACTCTTCATCAGCAAAAGTTCGCATTTGCTTTAACTGCTCAGAATCGGCATTGGGTACAGAAAAAGCTAAGCGCATGATGGGATCAAGATTGGGGTTAAAACGCAGTAATAATGGTTTATTAATGTCTAAAGGAAGCTCAATGGTGTCGATTTTCTCACGTACTTCAAGGCTAGCCATATCCATATTGGTACCCCATTCAAACTCGAGTACAACATCAGACATACCAGAACGTGAAATTGAACTGATTTTTCGTAGTCCTTTTACCACCCCTACGGCTTCTTCAATAGGTTTTGATACCAGCTGTTCAATTTCAACCGGAGCAGCACCGTCATACGCTGTGCGTATTGTTACACTGGGATAGCTTAAATCGGGTAACAATTTTACTGCGAGGCGAGAAAACCCTACCATGCCAAAAAGCATCACTGCTAACATGAACATCCATACAGTGACGGGGCGTTTAACCGAAGTATTAATTATAGACATTATCCCGCTCCGTTATCGAATAGCTGCGAAGCTAAGTGGGGTAATAATTTCCACTAATGATTGATCTTTTAGGTTTTGTTGGCCGCGGATGACTATTTGCTCCCCATCTTCCACACCCGATAAGATTTCAACCGTATTATTTTCACGGTAGCCCAAGGTGACTTCACGTCGTTGTGCTTTGGTGTCTTTAATGACATACAACGCTTGGGTGTTATCTTGGTTGATTAATGCGTTATAAGGCACGGTCAGGACATCAAGGTGGGTGTCGTATTTCAGTTCAACGCGGGTAAACATACCTGCTTTTAATGTTGCATCTTGATTGGGTACCGCTAGTGTTACTTTAAACGTACCACTTTGAGCATCCACTATTGGACTGATGCGTAACACGTTAGCGGTAATAATTTTAGCGTTTGCAGTTTGATGTTGTTGAATAATACTGGCTTGCTGACCAACACGTAAGCTAGCAAGTTGTTGTTCTGGTAAGTGTAATATGCCGTGAAGTTGGTCTTGATTAACGACATAAAATAGTTCTTGGAACTCTTTGGCCATATTGCCGGTTTTTACATAACGCTCGGCAACGACTCCATTAATAGGTGAGGTAATTTGGCTTTCCTTAACTTGTAGCTCCGCCAAGTCACGTTGTGCTTTCGCCGCTTGTAGATTGAACTCAAGTTTGGCCATTTGATCTTGGCTAATAAACTCTTTGTTGTTCATTTTGTTTAAACGATTTAACTCTTGTTGAATAATTTGCACTTCGGCTTCTGAACGATTGAAGTCATAACGCTGACGCTTGGCATCGATAACGGCTAGCACTTGTCCTTTAGTAACTCGATCGCCTTCTTCTACATTTATTGTTTCAATTATCCCTGCAATCCTGCTCATCACATGGGACTCTTCTGGTGCCTCAAGTGTTGCTGTGGTGCTGTAAAAAGAGGATACATTGCCTGTAGTGACCAGTGCGGTTTCAACTGGGATAGCAAATTTTTCATCTTCTTTTGCTTGCTCTGTTTCGTCACCACAACCGCTAAGTGCTGCGATACAAAATAAAGGAATTGCCATTTTTTTTATGTTGATGAACCTGTCCATGGGAGTACCTGCAAATTATTATTTTTGAATTAAATGACGCTAATGTACTTAGTGTTATGTTTAAGTGGTTAAACGTCACGTTATCATTTGTAACCAATGTTAATACAATTCAATAAGCACTAACCATGCCAAAGTTTTTAATTGTTAAATTACAGTATCTTATGTATATTTGTTGTGCAAGGTTAGTGCTGTTGAATATGTTAAATTAGTGAAAACTATTAACTTTTGGTGTGATTAGTTATTCGTATCTGTTCGTGTTGCAGAAATAAACAGATTCATTGGTATCAATAAATGGAAAATAATCAGTAAAGGAATCGTAAATGAGAGCAACAATATGGTTATGTACATTAGCGTCAGTCATTTTATTGTCTTCATGCAGTATGTTGGTGAGCCAGCAATCTAATAAACAGTCTGTATCGAGCAGTTTAATGGACTTTTTGTATCCCAATAAAAAAGACCGGGCAGAGCATAGTGCCGAAGTTCCACTTCTTACATTGCCCGTAAAAGTGGGCATTGCCTTTGTGCCCTCTTCTGGAAGGCAAAATCAGGCAATTCATAATAAGGATCAATATGAATTGCTGGAAAAAGTGAAAGCAGCTTTTATTCAATATGATTATATTGACCGAATTGAAATCATTCCGAGTACTTATTTGGTTGGTGGCGAAGGATTTACAACATTAGAACAAGTAGGGCGCTTATATGATGTCGATGTGATGGCGTTGGTGTCATATGATCAGGTTACACAATCTGTCGAAAATAATGCTGCACTACTGTATTGGACGATTGTTGGCATGTATGTCATTCCGGGGAACGAAAATACCGTTCAAACATTTGTTGATACCGCAGTGTTTGATATTAAAAGCCGTAAAATGCTCTTTAGGGCTCCAGGTGTGAGTAAACTTGAAAAACGTACCACAGCAATTGGTATTGACGAAACCTTAACGGAGAAGTCAATGGAAGGCTTTAATATTGCAGTAACGGATATGAGCAAAAACTTAGATGATGAATTAGCACGGTTTAAAGTGAGAGTTAAAGAAGAGAAAATTGCCAACGTTGAACATTCAAGCAGCTACAAAGGAAGTGGTGGGGCATTGGATTTAACGGGTTTATTATTACTTATGTTAATTGCCATATTGAGTGTGTTCTTAAGACGTCGAAAAGTGCATTGATTTTCAAACAACATTCACTCAAAAACTCAAAATAAAAAAGCGCCTTTCGGCGCTTTTTAATCACGTTAATTAAAAAGATTAACGTTTATCAACACTCACAAATTCACGCTCAGACTCGCCAGTATATAACTGACGTGGACGGCTGATTTTGTGGCCTGGTTGATCTAACATTTCTTTCCAATGCGAAATCCAACCAACTGTACGTGATAATGCAAATAGCACAGTAAACATACTGGTAGGAATACCAATGGCTTTCATGATGATGCCTGAGTAGAAATCGACGTTCGGGTATAGCTTCTTAGAGATAAAGTATTCATCTTCAAGGGCAATACGCTCAAGTTCCATCGCTACATCCAATAATGGATCAACCACTTTCAGTTCTTTAAGCACGTCATGACAGGTTTCACGCATCACTTTAGCGCGAGGGTCAAAGTTTTTATAAACACGATGACCAAAGCCCATAAGACGGAATGGATCGTTTTTGTCTTTCGCTTTCTCGATATATTCAGGAATGCGGTCAACGCTGCCGATTTCTTCTAACATTTGCAAACAAGCTTCGTTAGCACCACCATGTGCGGGCCCCCATAACGAAGCAATACCCGCTGCAATACATGCAAATGGGTTTGCACCAGAAGAACCTGCTAAACGAACGGTCGATGTCGATGCATTTTGCTCATGATCAGCATGTAATACAAAAATACGGTCCATTGCTTTTTCAACAACAGGGTTCACTTTGTACTCTTCGCAAGGCGTTGCAAACATCATTGACAAAAAGTTACCCGCATAACTTAAATTGTTATTTGGATAGATAAATGGCTGTCCAGTTGAATATTTGTAACACATTGCAGCAATTGTTGGCATTTTTGACACCAAACGGTATGCAGCAATTTCTCTGTGCTCTGAATTGTTAACATCAAGGGAATCTTGATAGAAAGCAGATAATGCACCTGTTACACCACATAGCATTGCCATAGGGTGTGCGTCGCGGCGGAAGCCTCTGAAGAAGAATGCAATTTGTTCGTTAACCATAGTATGTTGTTTTACAGTGGTAACAAATTGTTGGTAATCAACTTTAGACGGTAATTCACCGTATAGAAGCAAGTAACATAAATCTAGATAGGTCGATTCAGTCGCAAGTTGCTCAATTGGATACCCACGGTGTAACAAGATACCTTGCTCACCATCGATATAAGTAATTGCTGACTCACAAGATGCAGTAGCTAAAAAGCCTGGATCGAAGGTGAAATACCCTTTTTTTCCAAGTGTACTGATGTCGATAACGTCAAAACCTTCAGTACCTTTCTTGATAGGTAGATCGATTGAATCGTTTCCTGGTAACTCTAATTTGGCTATATTATCAGCCATACCCCGTTCTCCTTACTTCATTCTTTTATATGAGTGCGGCATGTTAAGCGATGATTACTTTACAGTGGATCGGGATCACATTTCAATTTAAATAAGCGTTTAAATTTGTTAGACCATGGTATATGTCCGCTGAAAACCGCTCTGCGCTTGGATTAGAATAAAAAAATACTAAAAAAACTTATTTTGCATAATGTGAGGTTTGTATTTGACAATTCCCACGAGTATACTTGCCTTCGTCCCTAAGGGCGACGAGCGTCACAGTTTAGGAATGATGAATTTACGAACTAAATAGTGATTTCTCAACTGATTAGATGTTTGAGAGCAGTCTGTCTTTTGTTTAAAAAATGCTCTGCCTTGTGCAAGTATTTAGCATTTAAGCAAAGAATAGATTCATAACAAAAATAAAGCTCAATGGAGCTGAGTGAGCAGAACGTGAAAAAGCAAAGACCTGTCCATCTAGACCTGCAGACGATTCGCTTTCCTGCGACAGCGATCGCGTCAATCTTACACCGTGTTTCCGGTGTTATCATGCTATTTGCTATTGGTATCCTTCTTTGGTTGTTAAATTCGACTTTAACATCAGCAGATGGTTTCGCTAGCGTACAATCCTTGTTTGATAGTTTCGTGATGAAGTTCATCCTTTGGGGAATTCTAACCGCGTTGGGGTATCATTTATTAGGTGGCATTCGTCATTTAATTATGGATTCTGGCCACTGGGAAGAATTAACCTCAGGTACAGCATCTGCTAAGGCTACGTTTGCGTTAGCCGCGGCCTTTTCGATAATTGCGGGGATTTGGGTATGGTAGTAAATGCAGCAAGTTTTGGACGAAGTGGTGTTCATGACTATATTTTATTACGCGCAAGTGCAGTGATTCTCGCTTGTTATACTATTTTTTTAGTAGGTTTTATCGCGTGTAGTGCCCCGTTAACCTTTGAGATTTGGAATGGCTTGTTTAGTGCATTACCAATGAAAGTATTTACCCTAATAACGTTAGTGGCTTTGCTCATCCATGCGTGGATTGGTGTATGGCAAGTGTTGACTGATTATGTCAAGCATACTGCGTTACGCGGTGTATTACAGTTTACCTTTGTTGTGATCGCGTTTAGTTATTTAGCGTCAGGCATTGTAATAGTGTGGGGTGTTTAAGTGAGTATTCCAGTACGCGAATTTGATGCAATCGTTATCGGTGCCGGTGGTGCGGGTATGCGTGCAGCATTACAGATTTCTAAAGAAGGTAAAAGCTGTGCGCTTTTATCAAAAGTATTCCCAACTCGTTCTCATACGGTTTCTGCTCAAGGTGGTATCACCGTAGCATTAGGTAATGCGCACGAAGATCATTGGGAACAGCACATGTATGATACGGTTAAAGGTTCTGATTTTATCGGTGACCAAGAAGCCATTGAATTTATGTGTCAAACCGGTCCGGAAGCCATTATTGAACTTGAGCAAATGGGCTTACCTTTTTCTCGTTTCGAAAACGGTACTATCTACCAACGTCCTTTCGGTGGACAGTCTCGTAACTTTGGTGGTGAGCAAGCTGCTCGTACTGCTGCTGCGGCCGACCGAACAGGTCATGCGTTACTTCATTGTCTATATCAACAAAACGTTAAGCATAAAACAGATGTCTATTCTGAATGGTATGCATTGGATCTCGTTAAAAACGAAGATGGCGTGGTTGTTGGTTGTACAGCCATTGAAATTGAAACGGGTGATATTGTTTACTTTAAAGCCAAAGCGACGATTTTAGCGACTGGCGGTGCAGGGCGTATATATGCCTCAACCACCAATGCTCACATCAATACTGGTGACGGTGTTGGTATGGCTGCTCGTGCTGGTGTTCAGTTACAAGACATGGAGATGTGGCAGTTCCACCCAACGGGTATTGCTGGCGCAGGTGTTTTGGTGACAGAAGGTTGTCGTGGTGAAGGTGGATATCTTCTCAACAAAGATGGCGAGCGCTTCATGGAGCGTTATGCGCCAAACGCGAAAGATTTAGCATCACGTGACGTGGTTGCACGTTCTATGATGACTGAAATTCGTGAAGGTCGTGGTTTAGATGGTCCTTTAGGTCCGCACTGCTTACTTAAACTTGATCATTTAGGCAAAGAAACCTTAGAAGCTCGTCTTCCTGGTGTATGTGAGTTATCACGTACCTTTGCTCATATCGATCCGGCAGATGGTCCAATCCCTGTATTGCCAACGTGTCACTACATGATGGGTGGATTACCCACCAAAGTGAGTGGTCAAGTTGTTCGTATGAATAACGATGGTACAGAACAAGACGTATTAGGTTTGTTTGCTGTAGGTGAAATTGCCTGTGTATCGGTTCATGGTGCAAATCGTTTAGGTGGTAATTCTCTGCTTGATTTAGTGGTATTTGGTCGTGCAGCGGGGCAGCACTTAGGTAAAGCGTTAGACGCAACACCTGATCCCAAAGCGGCTTCAGACGTAGAAATTAGTGCATCGTTGGCTCGTCTTAATCGATGGGAAAGCAATAAAGACGGTGAAGATCCTGCTGTTATCCGTAAAGATTTGCAATTATGTATGCAGTTAAATTTCTCTGTTTTCCGTAGTGGTGAAGCCATGGCTGAAGGGCTAGAGCAGCTTCAAGCTATTAAGAAACGTCTTGATAATGCTAAGTTATCTGATAACTCAACAGAGTTTAATACTCAACGTATTGAATGTTTAGAGTTAGATAATTTAATGGCAACAGCGCTAGCAACTGCTTATGCAGCTAACTTCCGTACAGAAAGCCGTGGTGCACATTCTCGTGAAGATTATTTAGAACGTGATGATGACAATTGGTTATGTCACAGTCTGTTTGATCCAGCGACAAGTGCAATGAGCAAACGTGATGTCAACATGTCACCTAAATTACGTGATGCGTTTCCACCGATAAAACGGACCTACTAAGCAGGAGTTGCAAAGATGAAATTAACATTTGCATTGTATCGTTATAATCCTGATGTAGACACTAAGCCTTACATGAAGGACTACACCTTAGAAGTGCCAGATGGCTCTGATATGATGGTGTTGGATGCGTTAATTAAACTGAAAGAACAAGACTCAACGCTTGCGTTCCGTCGTTCATGTCGTGAAGGCGTGTGTGGTTCTGACGGTGTTAACATGAATGGTAAAAATGGATTAGCGTGTATCACGCCATTATCGACCTTTAAAGGGAAGAAAATTGAAATCCGTCCTTTACCAGGCATGCCGGTAGTTCGTGATTTGGTCGTTGACCTCACTCAGTTCTACAAGCAATACGAAAAAATTAAGCCTTATTTGATTAATGATGAGAAGGCGCCTGTTCGTGAACATTTACAATCACCTGAAGAGCGTGCTCATTTAGATGGTTTGTATGAATGTATTATGTGTGCATGTTGTTCAACCGCTTGTCCATCTTTCTGGTGGAATCCGGATAAATTTATCGGTCCTAGTGGTTTATTACATGCTTATCGTTTCTTGATTGACAGTCGCGATACGGCCACTGAAGAGCGTTTATCTGAGTTAGATGATGCTTACAGTGTGTTCCGTTGTCATGGCATCATGAACTGTGTTGATGTTTGTCCTAAGGGATTAAACCCGACTAAAGCGATTGGTCACATCAAGTCAATGTTACTTAAGCGAGCAGTTTAATGCACGAAACAGAGCAACCTAGTCTGACTAATTAGCTCTGCTAGGAGTCATCTTCAGTTATGAAGATGACTCTTTTGTGTGTTTATGTAATACCTCCTGTGATTATTTTGTTAAGATAATTTCAGTCTACGTGTGATGTAACTTAGGTTACTCACTGTTATGTTTATGGCTAGCACGTGTATCAAGTTTGAAAGGAATAACAATGCACCAAGGCATCATGAAAGCCTGGCTTGAGTCGTCACATTTAAGTGGTTCGAACTCGACCTACGTAGAAGAGATGTATGAAGCCTATCAAGAAGATCCGCAATCAGTCACTCCTGATTGGCAGCTTGTTTTTGATAATCTCCCACCAGTAAACGGTGCCTCAGTAGACGCGCCCGAAACTGCCCACTCTAAAGTTCGTGACTATTTCCGTAGTTTAGCCCTTGAAGGTCGTTTAAAAAATGCGAATAGCGTTAGCGACCCAGAGTTAGATGCGAAGCAAGTAAAGGTCCTGCAACTTATTAATGCCCATCGTTTCCGTGGTCATCAAAATGCCATTTTAGATCCATTAGGATTGTGGAAGCGTGAGGAAGTTCAGGAGTTAGACCCTGCTTATCACGGCTTAACCGTTGAAGACATGCAACGCCAGTTTAATACCGGTTCATTCGCGTTAGGCGGTGAAACGATGAAACTGGCCGATATTATTCATGCATTAAAGAGCACTTATTGTGGTTCGATTGGTGCCGAATATATGCACATTACCGATACCGATGAAAAACGTTGGATCCAGCAACGTCTTGAACCGACATTAGGTAAAGCCAATTATGATAAAAACGTTAAAAAGCGTATTCTTGAAGGGTTAAATGCAGCAGAAGGTATCGAAAAATACCTAGGTGCTAAATTTCCTGGAGCTAAGCGTTTTTCATTAGAAGGTGGTGATGCGCTGGTTCCTATGATGCGCGAAATCATTTACCGAGCTGGTGAAGCGGGTACAAAAGAAATCGTTGTGGGTATGGCTCACCGTGGTCGTTTGAATTTACTGATAAACGTGCTTGGTAAACGTCCTGCTGAATTGTTTGACGAGTTTGCTGGCAAACATGCCGACACACACGGCTCTGGCGATGTAAAATATCATCAAGGTTTTTCATCTGATTTTGAAACGCCAGGTGGAAATGTCCATTTAGCGTTAGCTTTTAACCCTTCTCACTTAGAAATTGTGAATCCAGTGGTCATTGGCTCAGTGCGAGCACGTCAAGATCGTCGTGGTTGTAAAGATGGTTTGCAGGTTATGCCCATTACCATTCATGGTGACTCGGCTATTACTGGGCAAGGTATTGTGCAAGAGACGTTTAACATGTCTCAAACTCGTGGTTTCAGTGTGGGTGGTAGCATTCGGATTGTTGTCAATAACCAAGTTGGTTTTACTACATCTAACCATGCAGACACCCGTTCAACCGAATATTGTACTGACATTGCTAAGATGGTTCAGGCGCCGATTTTCCATGTTAATGCTGACGATCCTGAAGCGGTTGCGTTTATCTCTCAACTTGCTGTCGATTATCGTAATGAGTTCAAACGTGATGTGGTTGTAGATTTAGTGTGTTATCGCCGCCATGGCCATAACGAAGCTGATGAGCCAAGTGCGACACAGCCATTAATGTACGCTAAAATTAAAAAACACCCAACACCACGAAAAATCTATGCAGATAAGTTAATTGCAGAAAACAGTATTCCAGCCGATGAAGTGACAGGTTTGATAAATCACTATCGTGATGCATTAGATGCGGGTGATTGTGTTGTGAAAGAGTGGCGTCCTATGACGTTACATACAGTTGATTGGACACCGTATCTTAATCGCGAATGGGATGAAGATTATGCGGGGGCGATGTCGATGGAACGTCTGCAAAACTTAGCCAATAAGTTAGTTGATATTCCTGAAAATCATACGCTTCAATCTCGTGTTGCCAAGATTTATGGCGATCGTACCGCGATGGCTAAAGGCGAAAAATTATTAGACTGGGGTTTTGCTGAAACCTTAGCGTATGCTTCAATCCTAGAAGATAACAAGCGTGTTCGTATCACCGGTCAAGACTCTGGTCGCGGTACATTCTTCCATCGTCATGCGGTATTGCATAACCAAAAAGACGGTACTACCTATTTACCTTTGCGTAATGTGGCAGACGAACAAGCGCCAATTGATATTATTGACTCAGTATTATCAGAAGCCTCAGTATTAGCGTTTGAATACGGTTACGCGACTGCAGAACCGGGTGGCTTAACCATTTGGGAAGCGCAGTTTGGTGATTTTGTTAACTGTGCCCAAGTTGTGATTGACCAATTCTTGTCATCGGGTGAGCAAAAGTGGGGCCGTTTATGCGGTTTGACTATGCTGTTACCTCATGGTTATGAAGGTCAAGGTCCTGAGCATTCGAGTGCACGTTTAGAACGCTTCTTGCAATTATGTGCTAACCACAATATGCAGGTGTGCGTGCCATCAACTCCGGCGCAGGTTTACCATATGTTGCGTCGCCAAGTTGTACGCCCTATGCGTCGTCCATTAGTGGTGATGTCACCTAAGTCTTTACTTCGTCATCCATTGGCTGTGTCTAGTCTAGAAGAGCTTGCTGAAGGGACTTTCCAAAATATTATTGGTGAGATTGACACCTTAGATGCAAGTCAAGTTGACCGCGTTGTATTTTGTAGCGGTAAAGTTTATTTCGAATTACTTGAAAAACGTCGCAAAGAAAATATCACCAACGTTGCCATTGTGCGTGTTGAGCAGCTGTATCCGTTCCCTGATGTGGAACTGCGTGCGGCATTAGCGTCATATCAACATGTTACTGATTTTGTTTGGTGTCAGGAAGAGCCACAAAACCAAGGTGCATGGTACTGTAGTCAGCATCATTTCTGGGCTAATATTCCGTCAGGCGCTCAATTAACTTATGCGGGTCGTGAAGCGTCAGCTGCACCTGCATGTGGTTATCCTGGGTTGCATGTACAGCAGCAAGAATCATTAGTTAATAGCGCATTAAAACTGTCGTAATAGATAATTTATATAAGGGAAGCTTTCCATGAGTATCGAAATTAAGGTACCCGTATTACCAGAATCTGTTGCTGATGCAACTATTGCTACTTGGCATGTTAAACCTGGTGAGCAGGTGACTCGAGATCAAAACTTAGTTGATATCGAGACTGATAAAGTTGTGTTAGAAGTGGTTGCACCAGAAGACGGTTCAATCTCTGAATTGTTATTCCAAGAAGGTGATACCGTTTTAGGCGAGCAAGTGATTGCAACGTTTGTAGCGGGTGTAGTGTCTGGTCAAGAAGTGACTAAAGCTGAAGCGTCAGCGCCTTCGGCTACGACCGCCACTGAAGTTGCTAACGATGAATCTAATGATGCATTAAGTCCTTCTGTTCGCCGTGTTATTGCGGAACATAATCTTGATGCCAGTAAAATTAAAGGTTCTGGTGTTGGCGGGCGTGTGACCAAGGATGATGTTGATGCATTTCTGAAGTCTGCTCCTGCTAAAGCCGCAGCGCCAGTTGCACCAGTTGCAACATTAGAAGGTCGCAGTGAGAAGCGTGTGCCAATGTCACGTCTTCGTAAAACTATTGCTTCACGCCTCCTAGAAGCTAAAAATTCAACGGCAATGTTAACAACGTTCAACGAAGTTAACATGAAGCCAATCATGGATATTCGTAAGCAATACCAGGATATCTTTGAAAAGCGTCACGGCATACGTTTAGGCTTTATGTCTTTCTATATTAAGGCAGTGACTGAAGCGTTAAAACGTTTTCCTGAAGTTAACGCTTCTATTGATGGTGATGACATTGTGTATCACAACTATTTTGATATCAGCATTGCAGTATCGACACCACGTGGCTTGGTTACACCAGTATTACGTGATACCGATACCATGAGCTTAGCCGAAATTGAAAAAGCGGTACGTGAACTCGCCATTAAAGGTCGTGATGGTAAGTTGTCTGTTGCCGATATGACCGGCGGCAATTTCACCGTGACAAATGGTGGTGTTTTCGGCTCACTAATGTCTACGCCCATTTTGAATTTGCCACAAAGTGCAATCTTAGGCATGCATGCCATTAAAGATCGCCCAATGGCTGTTAATGGTCAGGTTGAAATCCTGCCTATGATGTACCTAGCACTCTCTTACGATCACCGTATAGTTGATGGTCGTGAGTCAGTTGGATTCTTAGTCGCAATTAAAGACTTCTTAGAAGATCCAACTCGTCTGCTACTTGATTTATAAGTTAGTAGATAACCCCTCGTCGCTGGCTCATATTGAGCCAGTTGGATTTGATTAGAAGTATATGGATAGATCATCATGAATTTGCATGAGTATCAGGCAAAATCTTTATTTGCCGAATATGGTTTACCAGTCTCTGAAGGCTTTGCGTGTGATACTGCTCAAGAAGCAGTTGAAGCGGCTGGCCACATTGGCGGAAACTTATGGGTTGTTAAGTGTCAAGTACACGCAGGCGGCCGTGGTAAAGCTGGTGGCGTAAAAGTTACTGGTAGTAAAGACGAAATCAGAGCATTCGCTGAAAACTGGTTAGGCAAGAACTTAGTAACGTACCAAACTGACGCTAAAGGTCAGCCAGTTGCAAAAATTCTTGTTGAAAGCTGTACTGACATCGCCAATGAATTGTACTTAGGTGCAGTTGTTGATCGTAGCACGCGTCGCGTTGTGTTTATGGCATCAACAGAAGGTGGCGTTGAAATTGAAAAAGTGGCTGAAGAAACACCAGAACTTATTCATACTGCTATCATTGATCCGTTAACCGGTCCTCAAGCTTATCAAGCTCGTGATCTTGGCTTCAAGTTAGGTTTAAACCCAACTCAAATGAAGCAGTTCACTAAGATCTTTATGGGTCTTGCGAACATGTTCAACGATTTTGATTTTGCATTATTAGAAATCAACCCGCTGGTTATCACTACCGAAGGCAACCTTCATTGTTTAGATGGCAAAATTGGTATTGATGGCAACGCATTATTCCGCCAGCCTAAAATTAAAGCGATGCATGATCCATCACAAGATGATGCTCGTGAAGCCCACGCTGCTAAATTTGAATTAAACTATGTTGCTTTAGACGGTAACGTAGGTTGTATGGTTAACGGTGCAGGCCTAGCAATGGGTACAATGGACATCGTAAATCTACATGGTGGCAAGCCTGCTAACTTCTTAGACGTTGGCGGCGGAGCAACCAAAGAACGTGTTGCTGAAGCGTTTAAAATCATTCTTTCTGACAGTAATGTTAAAGCCGTATTAGTTAACATTTTTGGTGGTATCGTACGTTGCGATATGATCGCTGAAGGTATTATCGGTGCGGTTAAAGAAGTTGGCGTTAAAGTGCCAGTGGTTGTTCGTCTTGAAGGTACTAACGCCGAATTAGGTCGTGAAGTATTGGCTAAGTCAGGTCTTGATATCATCGCGGCGACAAGTCTAACTGACGCGGCTGAGCAAGTTGTTAAAGCTGCGGAGGGCAAATAATGTCTGTTTTAATTAACAAAGATACCAAGGTAATCTGTCAAGGTTTCACTGGTGGTCAGGGTACTTTCCACTCTGAACAGGCGATTGCTTATGGCACGCAAATGGTGGGTGGTGTTTCTCCTGGAAAAGGTGGTCAAACACATCTAGGTCTTCCAGTGTTTAACACTGTTAAAGACGCGGTAGCAGCAACTGGTGCAACAGCATCGGTTATCTATGTACCCGCCCCATTTTGTAAAGATGCTATCCTTGAAGCAATCGATGCTGGCATTGAGCTGATCGTTTGTATCACGGAAGGTATTCCAACACTTGATATGTTGCAAGTGAAGGTGAAGCTTGAAGAAACTGGCGTTCGCATGATCGGTCCTAATTGCCCAGGTGTAATCACTCCTGGTGAATGTAAGATTGGTATTATGCCTGGTCATATTCACAAACCAGGAAAAGTGGGTATTGTTTCTCGCTCTGGTACACTAACGTACGAAGCTGTTAAGCAAACTACTGATGAAGGTTTCGGCCAATCTACCTGTGTAGGTATTGGTGGTGATCCAATTCCTGGCACTAACTTCATCGACGTATTGGAAATGTTCCAAAACGATCCACAGACTGAAGCGATTGTGATGATCGGTGAAATTGGTGGTAATGCAGAAGAAGAAGCCGCTGAATATATCAAAGCTAATGTAACTAAGCCTGTAGTATCTTACATTGCTGGTGTAACAGCACCAGAAGGTAAGCGTATGGGCCATGCTGGCGCTATTATCGCTGGCGGTAAAGGTACTGCTGCTGATAAGTTTGCTGCTCTAGAAGCTGCTGGGGTCACTACTGTTCGCTCTTTAGCTGACATTGGTAAAGCACTGCGTACTAAAACTGGTTGGTAATATCAGTTGAGTTAATGAAAGGCGCCTTTAGGCTAATGCCGTTCACTTAAGGTGAGCGGCACTTTTTCTTTTTGCTACCGGATACTTGTTTTTACTGACTTTTAAGCAGCGTGGATAACTCCTCTCTCGCTTGCCTTCTAACTTAAATTGTTTGGCATTTCTTTCTATATCTAGGATCAGCTTAGGCACATTTCCTGGTGCATATAACGGCATATGGGTCAGTTTGTTGATGATATGAGAAGAAGCATCTCTAAAGCTAAGTTGATTTGGAAAGACACTTTTAAGGGATTTTGCCATCAAGATCATTTTGTATCTAACCAAATTATAAGCCAATAATAACCCCCATAATTCTTGGTGTATTAACTCAGGTAGATTACTTCTGAGCGTAAATCGACTTTCTAACAAGTACTGTTTCATCTCACGATAACCAAGTTCTATTTCCCACCGATGTGCATATAAATCAACTATTTCAGCACTCGGATATGCCATTGGGTCAAGCATCGAGCTGAGGATGCTTACTTGTTTTCCTTTCACCAGACGGGTGGTTAATCTCGCTTCTATTGTCAATGGAAGTTCAGGGCGCTTCTTTCTTGATTGTGGCGTGGTACTTAGCCTCACGAGTTTATCGTGCTTACCTAAGCTGCGAATTTCCTCATACTGAGTCCCTTTTTTTAACGGCAGCAACCAATGAGTATTTGCGCCTTTTGACCGCCAATCATGCAATAAACCTAAAGAGTAAAAGCCTTTATCAAATAGCGTCAGGCTACTATCGGGGACACGCTCGATGAGCTTGGCAGCTAAGTTCATTTCATTTTCTGCAACGCTGTCAAAGGCGCTATCAACGAGTAAATGGCTACTGAGCTCCATCATACAAACCATGCGTACTTGTGGGTAACCTGACTCACACGCTTTGTTTGCTGTACGCGCAAAGGCAGCACTGTTTTCTTTGGTTTCAGGCGTGCGCCATACCACGCCATCTACACCAAACAGATTCAACCCGCACCAATGTGGATGTTCAGCCCGTTGATGCCAAGTGGCAGCAGAACGATGAAATATATCGCGAACCACATTACTGCCTAGCTTTTTTCTTGCCTGTGTTACAGCGCTTCGAGCGACATAATCAACCTCTTGTGGCAATACAATATCGAGCTTATTAATCAATTGGCGTACGGATTCTGAGCGAAATAGAGACATGCCTATTACAGCCCAAATCATTGAGTCCATAGGGAGTTTACGTCGTCTTAGTGTCGCAACGCCGTTCGACTCAAGGCAAGATTGAATAATATCGGGTTCAAGGACATCAGCGAGAGATGAAAACTCAGTAAGGCGATTAATTGAAGTGCGAGCAAGGGCTTCAGAGAGTTCCATAAAAAAATCCGATAATAAAGATTATCGGATTTTCGCAGACTGAAAAGATCGGTCAACCGATCTGTTCAGATTTTATAGCATTACCGCTTAACTGATCGGCATTAGCCTAAGCTGCTATTTTTATTTTCGGTCTCGGAGTATTAAATGCGATAACGGGGTAGTCAAAACATCAATATGCTCGTTCAATCGTTTTATTCTTCGTCACAAGGTAAAGATTCTAACACATCATCTTTTACTTGATAGTAAGCATTTTCGTATTCATGAACTTCCATAATAACTCCAATCTTTTTAGGTCGTTTTGTAGGGGAAGGCCTGTCTTATTTTATTCAGCAGCATCATGTTACGTAACACTTAACATAACACCACACTGAATCTGGGGATGACATTTACCTTACAGAGAGAAGATTACCAATCACGTTCTTCTTGCTGGCGAGTATATCAATACTCGCCACACATTAAAATAAAAATTACAGAAAACTTTCAGTTACGTATGTTATTTGGTGCAAAAAATGAGAAAATAGCATTTTACCTAGGAAAAAACTGAAAGACTTTCAGTTTTCAATACACAGTCAATGCTATAAACATCGGCTGTGTATTGATTTATCGAGGTTAAACTTGGCTGATATGGTTGAGTATTCGCTTTTCCGATATAGGGTAAGCAGTACCAAGCACTTGAGCAAAACAGGATACCCGATACTCTTCTACCATCCAACGAGCTTCAATCAATGCTTCAGGGATGGGTTGTGAGCGTGGCACTTTGGTTAATTGTGCAGTTAATGCCTCTTGCACTTTATTAATACTGTGCATGTGTAATCGATCACGAGTTGGGTCAACCGGCAGCTTGTCTAGTCTATTTTCAATCGCTTTTAAATAACGGGCCACATCAGTTAATCGTTGCCAGCCACAGTCTTCCACAAATCCTTTATAAACAATGCTATCAAGTTGAGTTTGAATATCACTCATTGCAAAAGCGATGTCTAAGCTTATTTTGCCTTTCAAGCGTTTTTTAATGCGCTGGTAAATTGTTAAGATTTGTTCCACATTGAGAGAAATAAGCTCTGCAGTGGGATTCAGCTCTTGGCGAACCCAGTCTTTCGCTTGCTCAAATTGAGTTTCGTTGCGAATATCTAATTGTTTTTGATCTAATAACTGCTGTACCGCTGCATTAATGATGTCTTCAATCAATATTTGCACTTGCCCGAAGGGATTAAAATACATCGCTAATTTGGCTTTATTGGGCAGCGCTTGTTGCAAATGCTTAACCGGTGACGGAATATTGATCAATAATAAACGACGTAAGCCAACTCTATGATGACGCATGGCCTCATGCTCATCATCAAATAGCTTTATCGACACATCGGTTTTATTGTCAATTAAGGCCGGATAAGCTTTAACTTCATAATTACCTTTGCGTTGTTGATATTGCACAGGTAAATCACCAAACGACCATGTGGTTATCGCCTGCTGTTCAATACCTTTGTCGGCAACTTTACGAATCGCTTTGGCAACAACACCCTGTAATTGGCCTTTCAATGTTTCGAGATCGCGGCCTTGTGCAACTAAACGGCCTTGGTCATCTTCAATCTTGAAGTTCATTTTAAGATGTTCTGTCAATTGAGTTAAATCAAAATCATCTGCTGATATCCGCACACCACTCATGCGTAATAACTGCTTACACATGGAGTCAAGCATCGATAATTCAAATGGTTTCATTGCTTGGTAACAGGCTCTGGCATAATCTGGAGCAGGAACAAAATTCCGGCGTAAGTTTTTAGGTAAAGACTTAATCATGGCCACTAGCTTTTCTTCGCGTAATCCAGGTACTAGCCAGTCAAAATCACTGTCGTCAATTTGATTAATTAATGCCACGGGAATGTGAACCGACACCCCATCATCAACATTACCTGGTTCAAAGTGGTAACTGACTTTTAAAGCTAAATTGGCTTTATGCCACACATCAGGAAAGTCCAACTCTGAAATATGGTCAGCACTGCGTTGCATTAATAACGCTTGACTATAATCGAGTAGGTCTGGTGTTTGTTGACGAGCTTTTTTCCACCAGCTAAAAAACAATGGTGCGTTATAAATGCCTGCAGGTATCAGCGGCTCGTAAAAATCCACTAGAACTTGCTCATCGACCAAAATATCGCGACGACGGGATTTATGTTCTAGCGACTCAATGTCGTTAAGCAATTTTTGGTTATTAACAAAAAATGCTTCTTTTGTTTTTAGTTGCCCTTCAGCTAACGCGCTACGAACAAAGATTTCACGAGCTTCGACGGCATCAATTGGACCGTATTGTATCCGACGACGATTAACGATAGTTAAACCGTACAAAACTTGATTTTCAAGTGCGACTACACTGCCCGCTTTGGTTTCAAAATGTGGCTCTAAGTAGTTCTTTTTCACTAAATGCGATGCTAATGACTCTAACCATTCGGGTTCAATTTTGGCACAACAACGCGCAAACAAACGCGATGTTTCGGTTAACTCTGCCGCCATAATCCACTTAGGGCCTTTCTTGGCGAGTGGTGAACCGGGAAAGACAAAAAACTTACGATTACGAGCACCTAGATATTCGTTATTTTCGCCCTTAAAACCAATATGACTTAATAAACCGGCTAATAAGGCTTTGTGCAGTTGCTCGTAACTGGCAGTATTGTCAGTCACTCGCCATTTAAGATCATGCACAGCCTGTTTAACTTGGGTATATAAATCTTGCCATTCTCGCACACGTAAATAGGCTAAATATTCATCGCGGCATTGCTTCCTAAATTGACTAGCTGACAGCTCGCGTTTTTGATCTTTAACGTGATCCCATAACTTAACCCAACTGGCAAAGTCAGAGTCTTTATCGGCATAACGTCGATGGCACTCATCAGCAGCTTGTTTTTTATCAATGGGTCGTTCACGAGGATCTTGAATCGACAATCCTGAAGTAATTACTAATGCTTCGTGTAAACAACCTGATTTATTGGCTTCTATAACCATTCTAGCAAGTCGTGGATCCAGCGGTATTTTGGCTAAATCTTTACCCAGTGGTGTTAGGACTAAATCTCCACGGTGTTTTTTAACCGCTTGCAGCTCTTCAAGCAGTAAAAAACCATCACGAATATGTTTTTGATCAGGTGGTTGAATAAACGGAAAACCAGCAATATCACCTAACCCAATGGCCAACATTTGCAAAATAACTGAGGCTAAGTTGGTGCGTAGTATTTCAGGGTCGGTAAATTCAGGACGTTGAATAAAATCCATTTCATCGTATAAACGAATACAAATACCGGGTCCTACACGACCACAACGACCTTGACGTTGATTAGCACTGGCTTGTGAAATCGGCTCAATCGGCAAACGTTGTACTTTTGTGCGGTAGCTGTAACGGCTAATACGTGCAGTACCAGGGTCAATCACATAGCGAATACCAGGTACTGTTAACGAGGTCTCAGCCACATTGGTAGCCAATACGATGCGGCGACCGATATGACTTTTAAACACTTTAGATTGCTCACCATAAGATAAACGCGCATATAAAGGCAAGATTTCAGTATCTCGGTATTGCTGTTTTCGCAGTAAATCAGCGGTGTCACGAATTTCTCGCTCACCGTTCATAAAGATCAAAATATCACCGGGACCGGCAGCCATTAACTCATCAACAGCAGCAAAAATACCATCACTAACATCTAAATCTTCGTCACTGTCGCGCACTAACGGACGATAACGGGTGTCAACTTCAAAGGTTCGTCCTGAAACTTCAATAACAGGGGCATTATTAAAGTGCTTAGAGAAACGTTCAACATCAATAGTTGCGGATGTAATAATTACTTTTAAATCGGGGCGTTTTTTAAGAACCTGCTTCAGATACCCCAAAATAAAGTCAATATTAAGACTCCGTTCATGCGCTTCATCAATAATAATGGCATCGTACTGATTTAAAAATCGATCTGAGGTAAGTTCCGCTAACAAAATACCGTCGGTCATCAGTTTGATATAACTGTTGTCGCTCATTGCATCAGCAAAGCGGACTTTAAAGCCAACGACGTCACCTAATGGGCTATTAAGCTCATCAGCGATACGGTTAGCCACACTTCGCGCTGCAAGGCGCCGTGGCTGGGTGTGACCAATTAACCCTCGGGTACCTAACCCTAATTCAAGACAAATTTTGGGTAACTGAGTCGTTTTACCAGAGCCCGTTTCACCTGCAACTATCACCACTTGATGATTCACAATGGCAGAGGCAATATCGTCGCGCTTTTGCGATACAGGCAGTTCGTCAGGATAACTGATGCTAGGTCTAGACTGTAAGCGCTGTTGCGCTTTTGCATAGGCTTGTTTAGCAGCTTCAGCAAGCTGAGTTAATGATTGGGATTTTTTTTCAGACTCGGGTTCTTTATTAACACGATACAAACGACGACGAATTTTAGCCGCATCGGTTTGATAACAAAGATTGAGATACGCCTTGGATAGCGGGTGAAGGTCCGAATTCAAATCTGATTCCCTTGCTTACATCAAAAAAAGCGATCCTAGCAAGGAAAACAGTAGAATGGTATTGATTTTAACGATTGTTATGCTGGAGATAAGTAACACTGTTGCATGTAAATATTCATCGCCTTGAGTACATTAGTGCGATTTATAGTACCTATCACTTTTCCGTCACTTAATACTGGATAAATTTTGGGCTTAGCCCCTAACATTTGTTCGGCTAATGCTAAAATACTGTCATCTGGTTCAACCGTCAATACTGGGCTTTTCATGCAATCTTGAACAGTACTAGTCATGTCACAATGATAACTGCTTTTTAACATTACAGATAAACAATCTTGTTGAGACAAAAAACCAACTAACTTGCCACCACGGTCAACTACAGGCGCACCATTTTTATTACTGTCTAGCAATTTTTCAACGGCAATTGCCAGCGACATATCAGCGCTTAATAGTATTGGACGTCTATCCATATAATCTTTAATTTTTATTGAATCCATATTGTCCCCTAATGCGCCTTGATTAATGACGCGCTTAATAAATCTTATTAGTCAATCTGTGGTGAGCCAACATTCAAGCACTCACTTATTCAGTCTAGTCAATAATGGCTCAGTAGATAGAAAATAAAACCGATTACATTAATCGACATAGATTAAGAGGTTAATAGCCTAAGCGTTGATTGATGGCACCATCAACAGCTCACATCATCAAAACCCATCAGTATTTCACTTTAGCACATATGTCACACATCATTATTATCAGAACTTTTCGTGCAGACCAAACACAATAGCATCTATAGATGTCTTCGCTTCATCTCATACTGATACCCTGTGTCAGCAATTTGCAGTTTCATTGGTTGTCTATTTGCAGCTGGTAATGACTTTTTACGCCACCAAGAATGGTGTGGGATCTGATACAACATTCGCTGATGACACAAGGCAGAAACAGAACACAATTGTTAAATATAATTTATTCATGTTAGGCAAGCCCTTGAAAGTGGTTTATCTTTGTCATTATTTATGCAGATTATTTCACTCATATCATTGCCACTTTTATGCTTTGTAGCGACAATGGTCACCATCATCAATTTGAGAAAATTAGCTTAACTTGTCAACAAAATGCCTTAAATTTAGTCAATTCCTATTCTTATCGTTGGCCTTAGTGATGTCAGGCTATGCGCTGGCCGACAATAATTGGTTAACGATAAAAGTGACAGGCGTTAACAAAAAAATTGAACAGAATATTTTTGCTCATTTAGGCACATTGCCAGAAAACGATGTTCAACGGCGAGCCTTTTTATTCACCGTTGACAATAATACCCATGATGCACTCGAATCTCTTGGGTATTATCATGGGATTTTAGATATTGATGTTAAAGAGAATGACAATGGACCATGGGAACTAGACCTGAACATCACCCCTGGAGAGCCCGTAATAGTTCAATGGGTAGATATACGTTTTCAAGGTGAAATGCTTCAAGACAATACCTTTTCACAATGGCTTAATCGCCTGAAAATAAAACCTGGTGATACCTTAAACCACGGTGCATATGATTTAATAAAATCACAACTTATAACATTGGCATTAGCACGTGGTTATTTCGATGGACGATACACTAAAGCAGAAATTAACATCAACCGTGATGTAAATACCGCCCAAATTAACTTACAGTTTGATTCGGGAAAGCGGTATTTATTTGGTGATGTTAACTTTGAAGGTAGTACACTTAATAATGATATCGTTGAAGCATTAATTCCTTTTAACGCCGATGCGCCCTACGCCACTCAGCTACTAACCGAATTTAATCGAAACTTATTAGATACTGGTTACTTTAGTAATATCAAAGTATTACCGCAACTAAATAAAATCAACACTGGTTTGGTGCCAATTAAAGTTGAACTTACCCCGCGGCCTAGCCATCTCATCGAAGTGGGTTTAGGTGCAGATATTGGCAATAGCACTGAAAATACTGTCGATCCACGTGTACGAGTTACATGGAGAACTCCGCAAATTAACCGTTATGGTCATTATCAAGAAACCAGTGCAGAGTGGTCACCTGAAAGACCTAAGATTTTAACAACTTATACGATTCCATTAACCCATCCTTTGGACGATCAACTCAAAATCAAATTAGGATTATTACGTGACACATACGGCGTTACCCAAGATTATGATGCCGACAAACGTGAATTTAATAATACTGGACAGCTAGAATCTAAAAAGTACTTAATCGGCTTAACCCGCCAAAGGCGCTCTAAAAGTAATTGGTTACATGGTTATTCAATTGAATCAATTAGAGAGTTTTATAATCAACTCGATACCGATTATGATCCACGCTTTTATTTATTAAGCTACAACCTGACAAAAACCGTACGTGGAGACAACACATTAGATCCCAAATCTGGTTATCGTCAAACATACAGCATTGAATACGCAGATCCCTCTTTGGGTTCCACCATCCGCCTTGCCCGTTTACAAGCTCGATTTAAATGGGTCGATACCTTATTTGATAAGCACCGTTTTGTCGCAAGAATGGACTTAGCGGCCAATTTTTCTAGTAAAAATGATATAGATAATATTCCCCCTTCTTTACGTTATTTTGCTGGTGGGGATCAAAGTATACGAGGTTACAGTTATCAAGAATTAGGCCCTTATATCGACTATACCAACACAGATGGAGGCTTATCTCGACAAGTCGTCGGTGGGCGCTATTTGGCCATTGGCAGTGTAGAGTATCAATATTACCTTACCCCGACTTGGCGAGTTGCCACCTTTGTTGATGCCGGTAATGCTTTTGACACACAAAAGTTCGACCCGGTGATATCGGTTGGTGGTGGCCTTCACTGGATTTCACCCATTGGCCCGATCCGAATGGACTTAGGGTTTGGCTTAAAAGAAACCGAAACAGTGGCTCGCACATATCGTTTCCATTTAACCATGGGAACTGACTTATGATAGATAAACATACCGCATCAGCTCATAAAAAAGCACATGATTCAACTAGCCTATCCACAAAAATCTGGCGTAGCGTTAAGCTTTATACCCGAATACTGATTTATGTCCCTCTGGTGCTATTAATGTTATTTGCCATCATTATGGGCACGCCATTTGGCAGTAAAATGGGAGTCATGTTAGTCAACCAATTTGTCAGTGATATTGATGTAAAATATGGTTCTGGCACCTTAAATAGTGATATCACACTTGCTCACCTATCTTGGTCAATGCCTGGCATGAGTGTCGAGGCAGATAATTTAACTTTGGAATGGGTACCAACTTGCCTAATTAACAAGCAGCTTTGTATCACCAATCTCGTGGCATCGAGTATAAATGTAAACATTATCAGTGATGATATTCCTGTAACAACAAAAACCGGTATCGACGATCCCCTTGCCGAGCTTGAATTACCCATAGGCATTAATTTCAGCCATGCCCAGTTAGCCAATATTCATGTTGATATCAACGGTATGAAATTTCATGCCGACGATTTAGCGACACGAGCGATTTGGAATAGTGCAGGTCTTGTTGTCGATTCACTAACCAGTCAAGGCCTAATCGTCAATATTCCTGATACAACTTCAGCGGGCAAAGCACATCATCAAGTAGATAAAAAAACCACTACTCAATCCAATACCACCAAAGCAACGCCATGGCCTCTGGCTAATTTACCTCAGGTGTTTATGCCTTTCCCTGTCAATGTTAAACAATTTAATGCCACCAACAGCCAGCTCATTATTGGCAAACGTAAAGAGCATTTTAGCCATATCGCGTTAGCAGCCAGTTTTCATCAATTCCAACTTGGCATTACCCAACTAGACATTCAACATGATGATGGTGATGTTAGCGTTATCGGCGACATCAGTTTGCACGACCATTACCCTCTAACGATAAAACTACTGGTTAATATAGAAAGTCTGCCTGAACTGCCCGAACTTAAGCAGCAACAACTCCGTGTTGAGCTAACTCAAGATTTAAGCCAATTAAATATTAATGCCACCGCTAAAGGTAGCAATCATTTCAATCTTGCTGCTGACATTAATCTCACCACAGCAGCGCTCGAGTACCAAATCACACTTACTGATGCGGCATTACAGTGGCCCTTGAAAAACCCCCAATACACTAGCAACATTAGCCGTTTTACCAGTAAAGGTAATATTAAAGATCAAGTCGCACAGTTTAACGGGCAACTGACTTCACCTTACCACCCTACTTTGGCGATTATTGCTGATGTTGTTAACCGCGAGCAAATGCTCACCATCAATACACTCAATGTACAGTCAATTGCAGGAAATCTAGACCTCACAGGACAGCTATCATATAAAGATAAATTATCATGGCAAGCTAAGGTTCGTACCAATGATATGCAGTTGCAATACATTGATTATATTAATCAGCAGAGCGCTATCACAAGTCACTTCAGTGGCCACTTTAACAGCGCAGGCAGCATTGCAGATAAGCAATGGCAAGTGGCAATTCAAGACGCCAACTTAACGGGTCGTTTAAATGGTTACCCATTGAATCTACAAGGCGATATTTCTCTAAATCAAGATATTGCGATTAATGCGACAAATCTTCAAGCTAATGCACTTGGGGCTCAATTACTCATCAATGGTCAAGCCGACAAGACTTGGGACATCGATGCCGAACTGAGCGTTCCCGATGTCAGTCAGTGGCTAAAAGGCGGCCGTGGTACTATTTTTGCTAAAGTTGATGTTACAGGTAATAGTGCAGAGCCTATAGTGGATATTAATGCACAAATGAGTAAATTCAGTTATCAAGGCAGTAAAATTGATAACCTTGATTTACTTGCTAAGTATCGTCCTTATACACAGCATCAATATCGAATAGAACTGCGCAATAGCAATCTGGTATGGGACAGCTACAAGCTAACCGATATCGCATTCGTCAGTGAAGGTAATCAAGAGCAACAACACAGTAAACTCAATACTCAAGGTGATCTGGTCATCAATACACAGATGACCAGCAATAGTAATATCGATAAACAGCAATTCAATGCCACATTAACAGAATTCAATATTAGTAATGCACTTGGACAATGGCAGCAAGATAAACCCATTACTGCCAGCTGGGATCAACTCAACCAAAAAGGCAGTGTGAGCCGCTTTTGCTTAGTACATCCACACAATAAATTGTGCTTAATCAATGATGTTAGTTTGGGGCACACTGGCCAAGCTAATATCACTTTTACCGGAGACCCAGGTAAATCATTGGCATCTGTTTTGTCTAAAAAAATCTCCTGGAGCGGTGAAGCAGCGCTAACAAGCCAAGTTAATTGGGCTAAAGGTAAAAAGCCCACAGCTAATGTGCAGTTTACGCTTTTACCAGGAAACATTAAGTTAAGTCGTACCAAAAACAACACCATTAGCATCGACTACCAGCAGTTACTTTTACAAGCATCTCTTGATGAAAAGCAGATTAATAGCTCTTTGAGTTTTGATTCGTCCGGTATCGCCAGTTGGGAGAGTCAACTAAGCGTTAACATTACTCCCGATCACACCCTCCAAGGCACAATCAACGTTAATGAACTCAATCTGGCTCCTTTTGGAGAATTCTTCCCAAGGCTCGAAACTTTAGAAGGCATGTTATCCAGTCGATTAAATTTATCCGGTACTCTTATGGATCCGAGTGTATCGGGTAATATCAAACTCAATGACGGTGCATTTGCCTTATCAACAAATCCAACACTCATCGATAAACTCTACTTGTCGCTAGCATTAGATGGCCAACAAGGAGAACTCAATGGTCAATGGCAAATGGGTGAAGGACAAGTTAGCGCCAAAGGCTCCCTCGCTTGGCCACAAGGCAAATTTAGTGGTGACATGGATATTAAAGGCGAAAATTTAGCGGTAATTCAGCCACCGATGGCAATCTTAAATGTGTCTCCAGATATTAATATTACGTTTGATGAGCAACTATTGGCAATAAAAGGCAAAGTAAACGTGCCATCAGGACAAATAAAAATTACCCCATTAGCAGAAGGAGGCGTAGCAATATCAAACGACGTGGTATTTAACGATTCCGTCTCTGAACAAACGGTTAAAACAAGTCCGTACGCTATCAAAGCAGATCTGAATATCAATGTTGGTAATAACCTCACCATTGATGGTATGGGACTTAAAGGAAAACTAGAAGGTGACCTGGTACTACAACAACAAGCTTTTAAACCGCCAATGCTCTTTGGTGACATCAAAGTCAACAAAGGCACATATAAATTTATGGGGCAGACCTTAAGTATTAATACGGGCGAAGTTCAGTTTATTGGCCCAACAGCATTGCCTAACCTAAACATAGAAGCAACGAGAGAGATTAAAGAGAATGACATTACCGCAGGTGTTCGTGTGACAGGAACACCAATGCGTCCCGTTGTGACCTTGTTTTCTAATCCTGCAAAAGAGCAGGCTGAGGTGTTATCTTATATCCTGACAGGTAAAGGCTTTACCAGTACAACTAACCAACAAAGCAACTCATTAATGATGGGAGCCGCACTCAGTTTAGGTTCGCAATTTGATGGTGGTGCGATGAATAGCATTGGCAGTACAGCATCAGGTTTAATTGAAAAGTTTGGTTTTTCCAACGTACAACTTGATACCAACGACGACGGAAAAGTAGCTGTAAGTGGTTATATTGGAGAAGACTTGATGATTAAGTATGGCGTGGGCGTATTTAACCCTGGCTACGAGATGACAGTACGATACTATTTATTATCACAACTGTATTTAGAAAGTGTCTCGAGCACCTTAAGTCAATCTCTGGATATCTACTATAGCTTCGAAATTGATTAAGCCTTTATGCCAATGGGGATATAATCCAGTAAAAAGCCGTCACAAAAAAAGCGCCCTTAGGCGCTTTTTTATCAAATTAGCAATTATGCAAATTTAAAGTCAATATGTTCAACCAAAGGTTTGAAAACGTGACGTTGGATAGCTTGTGCACGAACTTTAATTTCTTTACCTTCTAAAACGATGGTTAAATCAGTTGTATAAAAGTCATCATTTAACTGGATGTTGATGATGTCTTTATGTGCAAACTTGATTGATACAGGCTCTTTACCTGGACCATATATTACTGCAGGAACTTTACCAGCATGACGTAGGCGGCGGCTCGAACCTTTCCCGATTTCAGTGCGGGTTTCTGCGTTGATTGTGTAAGACATAAGTCACTCACTTAATAATTAATAAAATATGAAGGCGTCATCATTTTCGACCAACGATGACTCAAATAAAGCGCGCGGATATTACCACAGCCATAACCAACCCACAAGTAGATTCATTACCCCCAACGCCTTACAGGGCCACAGTCAATATGTACAAACCCATCACGCGGATAAAATCCTACCCCGCCCAACTTGAGTGAAACTGCAGCATCGCGTAAATGCTTTGTTTTTACCCCTGGTAAAGCAATATCCATCGCCATACCTTTCATGTGATAACTTTTTTTGGCAACGCCATTGCTACGAGAAGCAAGCATCTGATTTGTTTTAGGTGAACGATAAGCTGAAATAACATTGATTTCATCATGATGATCTAATGTAAGTTGTAATTTATACAAATATTCGAATAACCGTTTATCAATAGGTGCGGCAACGTTCTGTCGATGATCACGCAATACTTGATTAAATTCGGTCAGAGTTTCAGGTTGATATTGACCATCAACCCAAAAACTTCCTTGGCTTCTTTCACCTGTATGCAGGTTATAAAAACGTAAATCTTTAACCCCTAGAGTAGAACGGCTTGCTTGCGCCGTATGAGGTAATAAGGTTGCCACAGCGGCTCCGCTTAAACCTAATAATAACTGTCGACGAGTGAGGCACTCTATTGTCATGTAAACACCACTTTAATTAACTGAATTTCGATATTTATCGGCTTTTAGAGCTCGATTTCATCTTCACAATGCAATTATGCCATTGTTGCTTTTTTATCCAACTGGCAAACAAATTAACCATTAATGCTGATAAATGCAAGTCTGCCTAAGTAAAGTGGAGGCTTAAACTCACGCGTATAGGTAATAGAGTGATGTAGCTCAAGCCCTTAGATAAAATATGATCTGCAATTAACTTTTCTTCATCAACTAAGTTTTTACACAATGCCTTTACTATTGACGTGATGACCCAATAGGCAAATCGATTCCGCAAGTACCGACCAATAAGTGGCACCTTTAGATGGGACAATCATTTTCGAAATGATGTTATTCCACTAGATTTAATTTAATTTCTTGCAATGATGGCAACATCTCAGTGCCATCACTTTATTGACGAACTTAGCTGTTGAGTTAACGCCACGCATTCAAAGCTCTCCATCATCCAACGGCGATATTGGCAGTTGTAACAAGAACGCAGTTCATCATCGATTTGCTCATCTTCATCATCGGCGGTAAATAAGTCACATTGCTGCGCGACTGTTCTAGCAGCCACATATTGACCCAATCCAGCCTTAAATACCCATCGAGATCCATTTTGTTGAAACTCGTTCTTTGTCCATGTTTGATTCATTCTGTTCCTCAAGATTGATCAATAATGCTGTAAAACTTGCTTACTGACATTTCGCCACACATCCACATCTCGATGTACTAATAATACAAACTTGTGTTCAAGGTATACTGCTTTCACTTTACCTTTAAGTTGAACCCTTTCATCAAGTTTGAGGTGATACTGGTCAGTGCTCACCACGGCATCAAGTCCTGTCTGAGTCAGAATATCCGCTACACTCTGCTCAAGTGGAACATCATCAAGTTGGCCTAATCTAATTTTCCCTTTAACACGTCCATCACAGCCCATTAAACGCAAACCTAAACCTGCTAATGCGCCAATCACGCCCTGTCCCGTTCCGCCGTGTTCGGTCAAACTGAGATTCATTTTTTCAGCCAATGCATAAGCGGTATCTTTTGTGATAACTTCTGACTTAGCCTTACGGCCAAAGTCTATTAATATTGATACGTCATTGGCAGAGTCTAGGTTAAGGATCGCAATGCCTGGATCCGCAGCGGGAGCGGATTCCGAAACTAAATGAGCAACGGCATGTCGAAGAATTTCATCTTGAGACAACGGCGAACACAACGAAAAGCACATTGAACTATTATGTGAAGTATAAGGTATGTCGGGATGCACAAATAATTGATGGCGCGTAATAAAAGAGGCTTTCCCCCCTGAAATGTCAGCAAGAATTTGCGCGATTTCTTCAGCAATCTCGCCAGTCCCTTTAGTCCCTATATCATCGGTATCGTCGATACTAATCAGCCAATTGTTCATTTTCTATCCTAATTTTTTGTTAATTTATTCAAAATTTATCACTTTTTAATAAGTCATGGGCTTTAAGCCTCGCGAGAACAGGTGGCACTAACAATGACCCTAATATGGCAAAAAAACCGCCCTTAAATATACTGATTATCCATTGGAAAAAGACAATATCCAGCGCCATACCAGCAAGCATATTAGATAGGGCAACTTTTCCTGCCCAAGCAATACAACCACACATACCTAAAATAACGCAGCGCCAATGAAGGTTCATACTTAGGGGTAACAGTAAGGCAACCAAATCCATGGTAATAGCGGGCAATATAAACTTAAGCAGGATCATCGGGCCGCCCTTACCTATACCCAGCGCCATGGCAACAAATCCAGCAATAGCACCACAAGCTGTAATACTGCCAAAACGACCTAATACGCCATAACAGATCAAATAGAAAAAGCATGTAAAGAACATAGTGTGGCCTGACAAACCAATTTTGAGCCTTAATAACCCCGTTAATACCACCAACAAGGTTGCACAAAAGCCTACAAATAAAGAATCTTGCAGACTCAAAGAATGTTTTTTATTCATCATTGTCTCTCGGTGAATGCCAATGTGTCGGTTGCTGATATTGACCAAAATGGCGGCTCTTAGCCGCGACCGCCATTTGGTGAGATAATTTTAACAATAAGATGAGTACAGGAAAGAGCACGCAATAAACGAGTTCTGGCCAATTTTTGGGGTTACGCAGAGCTTTTGGGGTGATACGTGCGCCTCGCAGGCACTGGATCTGATATATTTCACGGATTTCTTCTAACATGTAAGGCAACAAACTTAGCGAAGCCGCGACAACAAAGGCCCATTTTCGAGGTAAAAATGCACTTAACACTTGACCAATACGCTCGGAAGCTACTGTAATACAAAGCCACCAACTTGGGATCGTTGCCAATAAAATGCGCGCCACCACCACAGATCCTTGAACCAAAGATGCTGTACCGTAGAGCATCAAATACAAACTAAGGGTAAAAATAAGTTGTATTAATCCAAATCTGATGACCCCATAAATATTGCCACGGCATATCAAACCATGTATTACTAATAGCGCATTTATGCCTGCCAGAAAAACTAATAACGACGCAGGCAATACAAAAGCACAAGCAGATAACACGCATACTAATATTAATGACATTGCACATATCGCGGTGTCCCGCTGTTCAAAGCCCAGCCCACTTAGCCATGGAATTCGAAACTTCAGTCTCTTAGATTTCATATTTAGCTTCCATGCCAATGGACTCTTCCTGTAACAATCCATTACGAATATTTAATTGTCGCGAAACAGCATGATGCTTAATGCTTCGATGACTACTGAGAAAAATAACGCTCCCTTTCGATTTTAAACGTTCTAACAAGTACCACACCTTGCTGTAGTAATATTTATCCATTCCCGCAAGAGGATCATCTAATAGCAACACTTTAGGTTGTAAACATGCTAATGATGCCAAGGCAATTAAATGTTGCTGACCATAGGATAATGTATGTGGCGACAAACGAGCTAATGATGACAATGCTAGATCATCTAACATCTGCGTCGCGCGACTTTCTGGGAGGTTAAAACGTTTTAGGCTAAATTGCATTTCTGCTAACACGTTCGTTTCAAATAACTGGCGACTTGGTCTTTGCATTAAAAAACCGAATGCAGATCCATACACACCCAGTTTTGGGGCTCGTTGTAATACAGTAATAGGCAGTGGCGGCTTCAAACTTAGCACCCCTGCTAACGTTTTCAATAAGCTGGTTTTCCCCGAGCCATTGTCACCAATTAACGTAACAATTTCGCCAGCATGTAACTCAAAACCTTGTGGACAGGTAAATAACGTTGAGCAACCATCAAAACTAAACTCAAACGCATCGGCGCAGACAAGTGCATCAACCATTGTGCTAACTCCCAACCTGCTTTGTTGCGACTCGAGTTGCGGTTGTGAATGGTAGTTTACATCGTTTGCGGCAGATAAATGACCGGCTTCAACCTGCCAGTAATATTGAATAATGTCTGAGAATGCATGAGGGTTATGTTCTACCAACACCAGCGCCATACCGTCTTGTATAAGATGATATAACACGGTCAACAGTTCGCTTACGCCACGGTCATCTAATTGTGCCCAAGGCTCATCTAATAAAAGTAGATTGGGCTCGCACACCAACTGAGAAGCTATCATAAGTCGGTATTTTTGACCTAAAGAAAGGGTGTTAACTTTAGTGTCGAGATGCATATGTAACCCAACGCGCTGCAATGCTAATTGAACTTTGGGTAACATATCTTCGCTGGCGACACCGATATTTTCTAAGGTAAAGGCAACCTCTGCACCAACAGTATTACGTAATATTTGAGTTTGTGGGTCTTGAGTAACAAGGCCCACGAGAAGTTGAGATTTAGTCCAAATTTTACCATCATGCTGGTGTGTTAACACACCAGCAAGCAAATTTAATAAACTGGATTTCCCTGAGCCTGTTGGTCCACTCACACAATGACATTGGCCAGAGCCGATCGTCAAATCGACATCTTGCAATACCATAGGAAAATGGCGTCCATAGCTAAAACTAACGCCTTTGAGCTCAAGTAATTTAATATTATATCTGCCAGTTCACACCAATAAAGACTTGTCGTCCCGCCTGCGGCAAGGATTCACTCTGATAGTAATTTTCATCCAAAAGATTAGTCGAACGAAGGTATAAGTCTAACGTCTGATCAATCAGCGGATAAGCGAGATTAACGTCAACTAATGTATAATTATCAAGTGACTGTTGCTGATATTGACTCTTACCATTCACTTTTACCTTCGCCGCATATACTTGATCTAATATACGCTCAACATTTACATTCATCTTGATTTGCAGCGGAAGCACATAGTTCACCTGCCAACGCAGTTGATGTCGAGGGCGATACTGTAACGAATCTAAAGTGTCATCTCCTTCCATTTCCTCTGAATCAAGGAAACTGTAGGAGAAACTTACATCCAACGCATCAATGCTATTGTTATTAATTTGAAAATCAATCCCTTTAAATTTATAGCGATCCATATTTTGGTAAAAGTCATCGTTATCTTTGGCAATATAATTTTTTGCATCTGTGTAATAACCATAAAGCGAAAAATCAGTCTCCCATGGCAAATCCTGCTCTAAACCAAGCTCTATATGCTTAGACTCTTCTGCTTCTAAATCACGGTTGCCAGATGATAATGAATACAGGTTTTCCATTGACGGAAAACGCACTTTACGAGCGACACTCAAACTTAGGCGAGAGTCTTGAGCAACTTGCCAATAACTCGACGCCATAGCAGAGTAGTTATCGTCAGTACGGTCTGAGTTATCAAGAGAATGAAAAGCTGCGCCAAAAGTAAATCCATACTGCAGATCAGAATGATACTGATATTCAGCCGCCGCAGTATATAACCAAGCAGAGTCATCAATGTTTGCAGGGTCGTCAATAGCTACTGTGGATTCCCAGCTTTGCTCTTCTGCGATGACAGACGTTGTTAACAAACCTATATCTTGCAAATCTGTAATCAGCTGTAAATTAATCCCTTGGACAACTGAACTGCTATCTTGAGATTCCTTTGTTTCGAGATAGGTTTCATCTTTATAAGTAGCTTCTAAAGTATCAGTCTGATTGTGATAACCAAAACCGCGTAAAATAAACCTATCGTTAAACTCGTGAGCTAAGCCAAGTTGAATGGTATGAGCATCATAATCATCAACACGCTCAAATTTCACCTTACCTGAGCCAGTACCATCACGGGAAGGCTTGCCCCACTCCCCACTACGTAAAGCCATGTTAGTCATTAACTGTGTCTTGTCTGATAACCAATAACTACCCTGAGCATAAACATTGGTGACTTCCTTATCAGAATTGGCGCGTAAATTGTCATCTTGATACGTTGTAGGCTCAAAATCATCAGACATAGGAAAACCATCAGTTTGCTGACGACTAACACTCACTAAGCCCTGCCAATCAACTCCCGAACCAGCAGCACTAACGTCACCATTAAAAGTATCATTCTCACCCGATTCAAGACGACCAGATAATGCAGGGGCAGTATTACCTTGCTTGGTAATAATATTAATTACGCCGCCAGCCCCACTTGGGCCATAAAGTACCGACGTCGGACCAACAGACACTTCTACAGATGCAATTTGGCTTGTAGGAATAACACTAGGATTAAACTGCCCATCGCCAGCACTCTCCATAGGTACACCATTTACCAGTAACGTGACATGTCGCGTTTTAAAACCACGAATATCAACTCTAGGAGTTCCATCGCCCCCCACACGGATATATACACCAGGCACATTTTTTAGCACTTGCTCTAGCGTCTGGGCGCCTGAAACACGAATGTCTTCATCATTGATGCTCCAATGAGTTGTGGCCATATCTCTAGGTTCGGCCCCGTCGCCATGGACAACAATCACTTCATTCACATTAAGTAAAGGGTCACGGGTGATCTCATCAGCCTGAACGGC
Organism: Shewanella sp. A22; assembly: GCF_053850585.1. Taxonomy (NCBI): domain Bacteria; kingdom Pseudomonadati; phylum Pseudomonadota; class Gammaproteobacteria; order Alteromonadales; family Shewanellaceae; genus Shewanella; species Shewanella sp. A22. Next base: position 2,830 of record NZ_JBSQBN010000018.1, on the reverse strand, counting down.
AAAACAAAGGCTCAAAGCCAACGTTAAAGATGACACTCTAAAGGTGGTGTTTCTGGGAAACATATTATTACTGCCATGTCTATAATTTAAATGTTGTGACATATTAAGCAGTTACCTACCAACATCAATTACAAATCAGCCCATAGCAGACTTAGATCAAACAATAGAAAAATACATGACCGACATCACAAACCAAGTTTAACAAACCATTAAATAAATCATTACAACCGGCTTCGTTTATATTAATAGCGGGGAACATCAATTGGTTAAAGTACAACATAAACAATGCATTATACGAATTTAATATCTTTAGCTAACATAGATTATCTTTTGATACCGCCAAAATTAAAAGGTAAAACCTTGTCAATACAACAAAGGACAAATTAGAGAAAAATAGATTACATTTTGGTTGTGGCCTACCTATCCCCCTCCATAAGATTGAATACCGATAAATTAACAGATTGAATATCTCTTCTGTGAGGATTCATTGTGACGAGTTACCAATTAACATCTAACAACTAACTTGTAACAACAAGCAGTGGTGTCACCAATGAGTATTTTGTACTGGCTGATGTTATTGTACAGGCTCTTTAAAGTTCAACTGATGACTTAATAAGGTGGTCGATTCGGCTGGCGTTAACTGGTAAATATCATCACGATACTGAGCAACGTGTTGTTCATCCACCCAAGCTCGCCAATACACCATGTGTACAGGTAAAGATGACGATAAGGCAAACCATTGCGTTTGGTTATAATTAGACTGCAAACGCTCCCAAGTACGTTTATCAATCACCAAGTGTTTGGCAAACCAATCTGCCAGTTGCTGCACTTTCTCGATACGAACACAACCCGATGATAAATCTCGTTCAACGCGAGTAAACATTTCTGGGGTTGGCGTGTCATGTAAATACACACTTTGATCATTATTAAAATGAAATTTATAGCGGCCTAATGCATTGCCACCGCCAGGGCGTTGCACCACTCTATAAGGAAATGTCCCTGCTGCGGCTTGTTGCCATTGTTGAGGCGTTTTATCAACACGCACGCCTTCTCTATCAAATACATCAAAATGCCTTTCGGCAAAGTAATTACCATTTAATTTAATTTGCGGCAGAATGTCTAAGCGTAATAACTGTCTAGGTACGGTCCAAGTTGGGTTAATCACAACATTTGAAATTTGGCCTGTCATCAATGGCGTTTGCCGATAAGACTTACCCACAATCACTTTAGATGACAACACCACTTGATTATTATCTACTAACACCATTTGAAAAGCGGGAATATTAATCAGCAAATATGGCTGAGGTAATTGGCTTAGATACGCCGTTTTTTCAACAAAACTTTTTGCCGTTAAAGCGGCGAGTTGTTGCGGAGTTTGATTTAACCAGAATAAGGTTTTAGGGCCTATTACGGCATCAGATTTTAAACCATGACGAGACTGAAAACGCTTCACACTTTGTGCTAAAGCCGGCTTATAAACCACTTCATCATGGTACTCGGTTGCATCACCTAATAACCATAAGCGTTGGCCGATTTGCTTAATGCTAGAATGCCCGTCACCCGGTCTCAATAAGCCACCGGGTTCAATAGCAGACCAATCTTGAGTTTCCGCTAACCACATTAATTTACGCAAAGCATTAATTACCCCAAGGTAATCATCTACGCTAGGTTCTAAAGCAATATTTTTCTCTAACAATGAGGTGTTGTCGTCGAGTAAATCATAGGCCAGCGGCACGTGCTTATTATGCCAAAACTCAGCAACACTAAGTTGTATTTTGCCAATATATTCTAATTTTTTAGCCGCCGAACCAGTTTGTAATATCGCTAAGTATTGTGCACGCTGAGCACTTGGCTCAGCCAAATACTGTAATTGCAGATGCTGAGTCAAATTAACGTATTGCTCTTGAGTGCTGGCCAAAACAAATGGCGACATACACAAAAGTAATATGCCCAAAAGACTCAAGTTGAAAGACTGCATCGGTTTATTAAACATACTGCCCCCCATTTGCCTCGTTACCTTAATACTGTCACGTTTATCAAACAAGAGAAATGCATAACGTTATTATGGCAAATAATAAACAAAGTTGAACGACAAACATTAACATCAAATACTCTCTAGGCGAGCAATATTCAATCAGTTATATAAAAAATAATCACTTAACATTAATTTATTGATAGACAACTAGGAATGCTGATGTCGAGTTGATATAAAGAGGCGCTTAAAGCACTGACGCGGTAATATCACCCATGAATAAAAAGCAACTCATTCAATCAATGGCCACTAAAATGGGCATATCTCAAGTTCAAACTAAACAACAGCTTGAACAAATATTAGCGGTTATCCATCAAGGTTTAACTGAAGGTGAAAAAATTTATATTCCTCAATTTGGCACCTTCGAATTACGTTTCTATCTGCCTAAAACCGGTCGCAACCCACAAACAGATGAAGCGATAGAGATTGAGGGTTTTAACCAACCTAGTTTCAAAGCATCACCGGGATTAAAAGCGTTAATTAACAATTAACAATTAACCCAGGATATAGAATGTTTTGTGGCGAGAGGCTACAACTGTAGTTAACCTATTTCACTCAACACCCAGCCACTTCAGTCAAAAAAAGCCGCGGAGCAAATCAGCAGGACAACCTTTAGGCAGATCGCTTTTATCACTGTCACCAATTCTGCGGTTGTTACCATTCACAACCCTATTTCAGACGTAAAAAAGCCCCAACTAATGTTGAGGCTTTTTTACACCACTCTCTATTGCTAGAGATGATAATGGTACCCGAGGCCAGACTATTCTTGATAACAAAAAGTGGCGCGCCTAATGCTCA
>NZ_JBSQBN010000188.1:0-5404 GCF_053850585.1 Shewanella sp. A22 | reverse complement strand
CAGATGCTGGAGGTAGAGTAACGCAGGAGCTTGTTACCGAGGATCACTATTCGCTTCAATCATCTGCCTTGCCTACAGCTCTTTGAACTCCCGCTGAAAGATCACATATTTAATAGGATTGGTATTACTGCAAAAGGGTCGATATAACATGATGTTATGTCAGCTAAAAATTAGGCTAGCCATTGTATCTATGCCAAAAATGTTGGTTATCTTTAGGACATCAGTAATAGCGCCTATGAATCTCGCAATTCTCGACGTAAGATCTTACCAACATTTGATTTTGGCAATTCATCTCTAAATTCGATTATTCTTGGATTTTTATAACCGGTAAGATATTTTCTACAATGTTTTTTTATTTCGTCAACGGTCACATTGCCTTTGCGTACAATAAATAACTTAACTTTTTCTCCTGTGGCGTCATCAGGAATGCCAATGGCCGCAGCTTCGATGATGTGAGGGTGAAGTGTTGCAACTTCTTCAATTTCAGTTGGAAAAACATTAAATCCCGACACTAGAATCATATCTTTTTTACGGTCTTCAATATAAAAAATTCCATTGTCATCCATTCTTCCTATATCGCCAGAGCTTAACCAACCTCCTACATGCATTACAGAATTAGTTTCGGATTCTTGTTGCCAATAGCCTTTCATCACTTGAGGTCCTCTAATTTGAATTTCACCAATTTGGTTGGGACCTAAAGGTTCATTGTTATCGTTAACGATACGGAGTTCAGTGCTGGGTAAAGGGACACCAATTGAAGAAATAAATGATTGTTGTTGATGAGTACCGGCAGCGACCACTGGAGAACATTCCGTTAAGCCATAACCTTCTATGACAGGCATTCCAGTGAGCTCTTGCCAACGATCAGCAATATGTTTCTGTGTCGGCATTCCACCTGCAATAGTAAAACGAGCGTGGCTAAAATCTAATTCTTGAAAACCAGCATGATTGTTTAGACCATTAAAAAGTGTATTTAAACCAAACACCATTGTGAATGGATATTTACTCAAATCTGCTACGAAACCATCTATATCTCTTGGGTTGGTAATGAGTAAATTTGTTGCACCGAGAAAGAGCATAAACATCATACTCACTGAGTTGGCAAAAATATGATAAAGCGGAAGTGGGGTTACTGCATATTCCTTATCATATAAGGTTCTTGGGCTAAAATGAGCATGCACCTGAAGCACGTTAGAAATAATATTGCTATGAGTCAGCATTGCCCCCTTCGCAAGCCCCGTCGTTCCACCTGTATATTGGAGGTATGCTAAATCATCTACTGTTATTTGAGGATCAATAAAAGGAAGTTTCTTGCCTTCGGTTAACGCTCTTCGCAATGAAATAGCGTCGGGAATATGATATTTAGGTACAATTTTTTTGATGTGTTTGATAACAAAGTTAACCAATGTACGCTTATGAATCGCTAACTCATCACCAATTTTGGTTAAAATAACATGCTTAATGTTAGTCTCATTCAGTATTTGCTGGAGGTTATTACCAAAATTTGTTACAGCAACAATAGCACTGGCCCCAGAGTCTCGTAATTGATGTTTTAACTCTCGAGGGGTATAAAGTGGATTAACATTGACAATAATGAGTCCTGCTTTTAATGCACCTAAAATAGTGATGGGATATTGCAATAAATTAGGCATCATCAAGGCGATTCGTTCGCCTTTTTTCATTTTTAGTTCAGATTGTAGATAAGCAGCAAAAGCGTTACTTTTACTTTCGAGATCTTGGTAGGACAAGCTATGTCCCATATTAATATATGCTGCTTTTTTGGCATGTGCACTAAAAGACTCTTTAAACAAATCATTGATATTGTTATACATACTTGAATCTATTGTTGCAGGCACATCCTCAGGATATTGTGTTAACCACGGTTTATCATTTGTCATTATAGCCATCATTAATGTTGTTTAAACATCACTATTGTAAATTAATTTACCTAATTAGTATAAAAATAATAGCTTAAATTCAATGGATTAACGACTGTTCTAGGGGGTTAGCCGTAGCGAATTTCTCGGAGTGTGACTTGTCACTGCTTTTATCACTTTTCCGCTACTCTCTATCTTTCTTCAACAATGAAAAAAGCATTCAGCTACTAGGGTCTGTTGATCTTTGCAGGTTAAATTTTGTTCGAGATAAAAACGTTTTAATCGAGGCGAGTGGATTGCTGCCTAGCAATCTAAGCTAAATTCGCTCAACAAAGAGTAAAACGTTTTTAGCCGTACCTTCGGGCAGCGATTGTTGGTCATTTTTACTGCGTTAACGACTTCTTATGTAGAATAACTACACCACAAAGTCTCTGCCTTGTACAAATGACCAACAATTCGCTGCAAAACAGCCTTGAAAGATCAACAGGCCCTTGATTATCATGACAGTTTTTACTGTGTGGTAAGGCCTGAGAGTTATAGATACCATATGACAAAATATCAATTTTACAGATGCAGCAAAGTCTGCTTTCTATTAGTATAAGCTGTAGTTACCATACACGCAGTTTCTCTCAGGCTCTTTATTACACAGCACAGGTCTTCGACTTTATATGCTGTAAAGGTCCGCTTCCAGAGATTGAACAAATCGAATAATCGTCGGCACGATGAACCATAAAGTTGGGAATAACCCTTCTACTCAATCAACTAGGTATCCTATGACTAATCAACTGTCCCAGCAAACACCCGTAACTGTCGAGACAGTTGACGATATCGCTAAGTTGGTCAGCTACTCATTGATGGACACGCTCAACAGCGATCCTGACGCAACAGCAAACGGCGTCGACCATGCGCCAAGACAAGTGTTCTCGGGGCACTATGTGCCTGTTAAACCAACACCGATTGAAACCCCTGAGTACGTCGCACACAGCAGAAGCTTGTTTGCTGAATTGGGCTTTGCCGACAGCATGGCGCAGTCAGCCTATTTTATGAACTTATTCTCTGGAGACCTTTCGAACGTTCCAGAACCGATGAGTAAGGTTGGTTGGGCATGTGGATATGCACTGTCCATCTTCGGTACCGAATACATCCAACAATGTCCGTTTAGAACGGGCAATGGTTATGGCGATGGTCGAGCTGTTTCGGTGCTTGAGGCGGTGATTAATGATAAACGCTGGGAAATGCAGCTTAAAGGTGGTGGTCGCACGCCATATTGCCGCGGCGCAGATGGTCGTGCGGTGTTACGTTCCAGTGTCCGTGAGTTTTTAGCACAAGAACACATGCACGCGCTTGGCGTGCCAACGTCTCGTTCGCTATGTTTATATGTGTCTAAAACCGAGACTGTTCAGCGGCCTTGGTATTCTGAGGGTTCTAACTCGCAGGATCCTGACCAAATGATCACCGAGGCCGTTGCAATTTCAACACGTGTGGCACCTTCGTTTATTCGGGTTGGTCAACTTGAACTATTTGGTCGCCGCGCCCGCAAGCAAGAACATCCGCAAGCAATGGCAGAGCTTGAACAGTTGATGTTGCATTTAGTTTATCGTGAATATGCTGATGTTATCGACCAACAACTCACTAATGAACAAAAAGTGCTTTTGTTGGCGCGTGAGTTCCGTAACCGTTTGACGTCACTGGTGGCGAACTGGATCCGTGTCGGTTATTGTCAGGGCAACTTTAACAGTGATAATTGTGCTGCTGGTGGCTTCACTCTCGATTACGGTCCGTTTGGATTCTGCGATGTGTTCAATCCACAATATCAACCTTGGACGGGTGGCGGACAGCACTTCGCGTTTTTGAATCAAGGCGTGGCTGCAGAGCGTAATTTTTTGATGTTTTGCACGGCACTAAGCCCATTACTGATGGCTAAACCAGATTATCTAGAGCAGCTCCAGCAGTTGGTCAATGGCTTTTCGGCTGAGATGGAAGCAAAAATGGAGCAGATGTGGGCGGCCAAACTTGGACTAACCACTTATGATGCGACGTTATTTAATGAGCTTGAAACGCTTATGCTGCAAACCCCAGTGGATTACACCCTGTTTTTCCGTGAGCTTTCGTCACTGCCTGATAATATTGGCCCACTGACAAAAAGCTTCTACCGAGACTTATCGCAAGCGCCAAAGGGGTTGGAGCAACGCTGGTCTGCTTGGCTAGCACAATGGCAAACACTGCTCGACAGCTCTATGAGCGGAAGCACTAGCAGCGCGAATACGCCGCGCAACCGTGATGAGATTGCTGCGCAGATGCAACGGGTTAATCCAAAATATACTTTGCGTGAATGGTTGCTGATGCCTGCTTATCAACAAGCGAGCAGTGGTAATTATTCGCTGGTTAGAGAACTGCAAGATGTGATGACCCAGCCTTACGCTGAGCAGTCCCAGGACATAGAGGACAAATACTATCGACTCAAAGCATCTGAATTCTTTGGGGTAGGTGGTTGTTCGCATTTAAGCTGCTCGTCGTAATGCTGAGATAATCTATGGGCTTTAATAGGTATCCTGCTCAATGCAGCCTGTGTCGGGTTTATTTTCTTCAACTTGAATGGGTGGCCATGTTTAATTGAAGTTGATGATAAGAGCTTCTGAGTGGATGGGTTGCGGATATTAATTTACAACCTATCGTTTTTTTAGCTCTTGATGTAATTTAGGAAATGTTTTGGCGGCTTGAAGTAACGGAGAGCTCACCGGTAATTGGTAGTTATCGATTAAGGTTAGAAATTGCTCGGTGTGGACGCGTACACCGTGTCGAGTTATCACTTCCGCTAGTGCATCTCAACCGAGCTTATCTTGATAAGGTACTCCAAAATCAAGCATATACTGCATCGAATCAAGCTTCCCCGCGCTAAATATTGCAGCTGTATAAAAAGCGTTATACCCCCTATCATCAACGGCGAAAAGGTCAGCATTTTGAGAATAATAATCTAACATTTCTAAATTATTATATCTTAGGGCTACCGATAAAAATTTAACGTTTGGCTTTACCCCCAAATTGGACAATGCATTATAAGCTGCTATGTCTTGTATGCCTTCTGCCGCAAATGCCACAAATAAGTCGTGTTTAGGCTCACCTTCTTGTAGTGATACCAATCCTATTAAATATGTGATCTTTCAGCGGGAGTTCAAAGTGCTGTAGGCAAGTTTCTACTGGCCTTGAATAATGCTTTAGCTCGACGAAATAATTCTAGAGTGTCAGCAGTGATAAGCTCACCAGGCCTTTTAAGCCAAACGTAATAAGCTGACGAACTGACCTGCATCACTTTACACGCCATCGAAATAGGATATTTCGACTCTAGATTATTGATAAATGAATACCTTACTTCATTTCTTTCGCAAAGAAGGCGCTGGCATTTTTTAGGATTTCACGCTCCATCAATAAGCGTTTATTCTCTTTGCGTAACAGCATAAGTTCGGTGCGTTCATCTACAGATAATGCATCGCCTTGAGTTAGCTTTTTGTGTTTAGCCACCCAGTTAT
>NZ_JBSQBN010000187.1:0-5412 GCF_053850585.1 Shewanella sp. A22 | reverse complement strand
GTGGAATACCTGAGAGACTCCATTCTGGCGGGTTTCAAAGTCCTTTATGCTTCGTTAGATGCTTTCAAAATAGAATCACTATTCGCTTCAATCATCTGCCTTGCCTACAGCACTTTGAACTCCCGCTAAAGATCACATATTTAATAGGATTGGTATTACATGTAGACTTAGTGGTTGTTAACTAGCATATTTAAGAGCTAATTAAATACCAAAACTTTACATTCAGGCTTCACTAGATTTTTTTAGTCACTAAAAGTAAAATTGATCGATTTTTTATTGCCGTCACATGAGTCTTACTGCAGGCTCAGAAACTTAAAATGAAAAGGGATCATATCGATCCCTAATTACGTATCAACCAACTCTCACTAAGCTCTTTTTAACATTAATTAACTATTTACAGTAATTGAAAAAAGTATACTTCATCTGATATTTTTTTAAACACATCAAACTTTGCGTCCTGCTGAAACGCAACAGCATCTTTCTCATTACCAAAAATTAGACCGTTTATCCCTAGCATTACAGAATTACCCCATTGAATACGAATGATATTATAATCGCTGTCGTTGAAGATATCGGTAACACCAATGTTAGCCATGTCAGCGAGTAACTCATTTAGTTTCTCATTAGATAAGCTAGTAACAGGACTTGTTTCTGCAAAAACCTGGTTCCAACTTGTAAAGCTGTTATCTGCAGCTTTATCAGAATAAGTCATCATAAGCCCCCCGTCAGGGCTTTTCCCGAAGGTTTTGTTAATAGGGTTTATTACAATACCATTTAAGATAATTACTTCTTTAGAGTAGTAAGAAACTTCTTTGACATTATATCGCTTGACGCTAGCGGTTAAATTCCTTACCTCACTTATCATCTCAGGTTCTGTAATTAACTTTTCATTGTAGTTAGGACTACAAGCCATTAATAAAAAAACTATGAAAAAGGTAAAAATTTTTTTAAATATCATTTCAAATTACCTATTTGAATCAGTACGGAATTATTTTGTATTTGCAATTTCTGTTTAAAAAGTAAAAGCCCCCTAAACCATTAGGGAATCTCCATAGCTCACATGAATATTTATATTTAACTCTGCCACCACCAGGTACGCCCGGCTCTATACCTCCACTAGGTCCACCACCGCCTATTCCTGTAGCAGCTACAATTTGCAATCCATTTGAATCATCGCATGAATCAGACACGTTAACGGTGTTATTATCATTCTTATATACCTCTTTATAATAATTAATACCTCTAGTAACTTGGACAGTATCGTGAGGGTGATCTCTATCTTGAGTTATAAACCCACTAATAAGTCCCCATAGCCCAGCTATACCTTTCCCATCATCTTTCCATGCTTGGTTAGCACTTGCTCCACTAAAGATTAATGTATCTTCAAACCCTGCTGCACTTAACATCGCACCATAATGAAAATTTCCAAAGTCTTCACTTGATCCAAACTTTTTTAAATCGAATTTTTTCCCATCATTAAATAATGTCGTCGCCCAAACTAATTGGGTCACTGTTTTCATTATTGTTAACTGTTTTCGATCAAAAACATCAGAATATGAATCGATAGGTGAGGTTCCAAAGTCCATTTGGGCTTTATATTCCTCTGCTTGAGCAATGTTTGCATTCAGATTTAAATCATTAGGCATAGCTGGAGACATGTTATTTATATTACAAGTTATATTACCTGTAGAAGTATTTGATGCACTGCTTTGTACAAATATTGATATGTCAGAAATATTTTTTCTTGATAGTTTTTGAGTTTCATTATCATAAGAGTTATTTAGATTAGGCTCAAGTAAGCCTGTGCTCATCATTCTGATATTGTTACAATTTCTACCGTTACATTCATCTACAGGAGGCCCGCTAGGAATTGTTACCGGTGTATATGGAGTATTTGTATTCATAAAGTAAATAAGATCTACCCCATCTACTCTTCCATACATAATGTTGACTTGAGTTTTTCTATTTGTGGAAGTTGGTGAGATATGAAAAACAGCTTCGCCACGTTGAGAAGCTTTAAATGAGCGGCTTGTACTTACTAAACCATTTGAAGTAAAAGTTTCTTCAACTGACGCACGAGTTGAAGTTGAGTCTACAAGTTGAACTTTAAAGCCATCTATTGAGCTGCCTGGATTCTCGAATTGTGTTAGTACAATTGGATCATTTGTATAGATAGGTATTGTAATACAGTGATCAATTGATTTTTCGAGTGAAACCGAGCTGTTCAGTTCGATTCGTTTACATCTTTCTTCAGCTATAGTGTCATCTGAAGTTGAAAAAAATATAACAAAAGCCATAGCTATTTTAACGGTGTAACTAAATTTCATAATCCCTCACGATTTAAACCTACATCAGTGTAAGTCTTTTTTAAAACCGCTGAGATTCTATTACCCCCCCCCACGTTTAGGCAACCACTTTTATCATTATTTTAATATTGCAATGCTGTTTTTTATTCGTTAAATTGTTTTTTGAAGTTGAATTATTAAGCCATATTAATGAGGACACATACAGTTAAAATCCAGGGCAGGATCATACTTTGTTAACCGTAGGGAACTTTTTCGTATCTGTATGATCTGATCAGGCATGTTATTCTACTGAACCTAATCTATGTCCTTATTTGAACACTTGAAACTCATCGAAGACCCTGTTGTAACCTTTGATGCACTTCATTGCCAGCGGGAAACGCTGCAACAAATCATCAAAGCTAAAGGTGACTATGTTGTTTAGGTAAAAGGCAACCAACCTCACTGGGATAACGACGGCGTCTATTGAGTATCGAAGAAGATGACAGGGGCATGGCCGTAAGGAGCATCTTTTCTTTGGTTAAGAGATTTAACAAATCTTAATCCCGCCCTGATGATCGTGGCTAACATTTAGGGTCTGCTGTTCTTTGTTAGTTAATTTTTGTTCGGGGCGAGTGAATTAAAGCCTAGCGTTCTAAGTAGCATTTGATTTACAAATAATCGCTCAACAAAGAGTAAAACGTTTTTAGTTGAGCGTTTGTTGTTCATTTCTACTGCGTTATCGGCTTTTAATGTAGAATAGCGACATTGCAACGCCTCTGCCTTGTCGTTCATGTTTAAGTAATGAACAACAATTCGCTGCCAAAACAACCTTGAAAGATCAATAGACCCTAATAACCAAAATATTATTATGCCTGAATTTATTGCGCCGCCCTGTGAGGGAATCATTGAGGTGTTATACCAAGATGAACACCTATTACTGATCAACAAACCCTCTGGCCTATTGAGCCTGTCGGGGAAAAATCCATTAAATAAAGATTCTGTTCACTATCGTTTAGTGCAAGATTTCCCAACAGCAACCTTAGTTCACCGTCTTGATTTTGGTACTTCTGGTGTAATGCTGGTGGCTTTAAATAAACAAATTAATGGCTTATTAACTAAACAATTTCAATTACGTACCATAGAAAAAAAATATACCGCAGAATTACAAGGCAATTTACCGAATGACCAAGGTGAAATAGATTTTCCAATTGCTAAAGATGCTGAACATTTTCCACTTATGAAGATTTGTCATACCACTGGCAAACCTGCATTAAGTCAATATCAAGTGTTGAATCGTCATCCACAAGGATTATCGACTCGAGTGTGTTTTACCCCTGTTACAGGGAGAACCCACCAGTTACGTATACATAGCCAACAAATCGGTCATCCAATTTTAGGCTGCGATTTGTACCATAATGAACATTCTCAGCAAATGTCGGGACGATTATTGTTACATGCCACTGTGTTGTCATTTACCCATCCAATAACAGAACAACGGATTGACTTTGTTTGCCCAAGTCCATTTTGAGTTAAACATGCAAGCTCACTAACGATTTAGCTCGTCAGAGAATAAAATAATTCATCAAATAACAAAATTAATGCATAATTCGTTGTTTAATAATTCAGTATAGGTTAAGTAAAATGTTGATTCCTTGGTTAGATTTCCTAGCCTTATTAGTGTTTTTAGTGAGCTGGATAGGCTATACCAGTTTTGCTCGTCGTAAAGCCAAAAACACCAATTGCATCGCCCGAGTCATGCATCAACAGCGTATTCATTGGATGTCTCAGGTTTTGACAAGAGAAGTACGTGTTGGGGATGCCGCTTTATTGGGCAATTTAGAACGAAATATTGCTTTTTTTGCCTCAAGCACTTTATTGGTGCTCGCTGGGGTATTGACACTTTTCTCTCAGGTAGAAAAGCTTGAAACCGTGATAGCTTCTATTCCCTTTACGGCATCGCCGAACCATGCATTGATACAAGTTAAACTCGCCCTTTTAGCGGGTATCTTTGTGTTAGCCTTTTTTCAATTTACTTGGTCAATGCGTCAGTATGGTTTTGTGAATGTTATGATAGGTGCTGTGCCGTTAGATAAAACGGGAACAGATGAAAATGCGTTAGGTTATTCAAGACAAGTTGCTGTGGTGCAAGATCAAGCGGCACATTCATATAACTATGGTTTACGTTCTTATTATTATTCCATGGCGGCATTGTGTTGGTTTATTCATCCAGGGATGTTAATTCTTGCCAGTTTAATTGTGGTATACACCTTGTATCAGCGCGAGTTTAACTCTAAAGCTGTTATAGCCATTACGGCAGCGCAAGCGCATTTAGAAAATAACCCATCTTATATACTCAAAGATTAATACACTGCTATAGCTCAGTTGATTTATTGTCAGTTTGGGGTCTTAGGTGAGGTTTAGGCATATCAGTAATAATTTGCTGTTTTATCAACCTAAAAAGCATGATTATTTTGCTGCAATATACAAGCTGTATACAATACACAGTGATTAATATTTAGCGCTAACATGCTAACTAAACCGAGTGTTAACCTCTAAGGGTTATTGCTTTAGTTATTAACAAGTCATATCTGTTTCAATAGCCCTGTCAGTTGTTTCACACTGGGCTTTTAACCGTATCTAAACCACGTTGTAAGCATCATAATTGAGCATGGTTTTACCGATATTGGTTTGCTCCGGTTAGGTCACATTATCACTTTAGCAGGCCAAATTAGTTATCCCTTGTGTACATATTATTTCGCAAACAATATTAGAAAATAAGCTATGATTTAAATAACTTATAATCAGTTTGTTCAATATTCTAAAACGTGTAGTGCCAACAACGTTACTCACAGTGTTTCGGTGTATAGACAAATTGTTTAGGCAACTTTTTTTGGGCTTGAAGGATTCTGTTATCTTATACCAATCCTATTAAATATGTGATCTTTCAGCGGGAGTTCAAAGTGCAGTAGGCAAGGCAGATGATTGAAGCGAATAGTGATTCTCGGTAACAAGCTCCTGCGTTACTCTACCTCCAGCATCTGACCGCCATGGATGGTGGGAATGTGTTATTTTTTATGGAAAAAAATAGACCATGCCGTCGTATTTTGAAAGCATCTAACGAAGCATA
>NZ_JBSQBN010000186.1:0-5516 GCF_053850585.1 Shewanella sp. A22 | reverse complement strand
CTCTCAGGTATGCCACTTCTGTGTTACATCGATTTAAAAGGCAACAACCATTTCTACATCAATGTGCCTTGAATTGAAAAACCTGAGAGACTCTGAACTGACCAGATATTTAATGGGATTGGTATTAAGCATATCCTTCAAACCGTTCGAGAATATAATTAATCAGCGCTTGGCTTTGTGGTGACAGCGTTTTACGGCGTGGGTAAAGTAACCAACCATGGCCCTGATGTGTTACTTCATCATCCAATAATTTAATCACTGCCCCTTTTTTTACCTCTTCCTTCATTGCATGTGCTGCAATAAAAATAATACCTTGATGGTCCAAACAAGACTCTTTCATCAACCGCATATCGTTCACGGTTAAACGTCCCGATATATTGACCTCCTGCTCACCAATACGAATTTTATTGTCCATTTTTCCATTAAATTTTCGAAACAATATAAACTCATGGTTTTCTAAGTCTTGGGCTGTTTGGGGAGTACCATGCTGTTTTAAATATTCTGGTGATGCAAAAAGGTTGAGATCAACCGAAACCAGTTTACGGGCAATAAGATCCACACTCTCCAATTGATAACCGATGCGAAATCCAATATCTACATTATTTTCAACCAAATTAAACTCGGTCGAACTACTAATAATCTCAATGGTCACTTTTGGATGTAAGCGCATAAAATCGGTAAAGATATTCGCTAAATTTTGACTGTCGGGTAAGGTTAAAATTTGTATACGGATATGTCCTGATAGCTCAAGGTTATCGTGACTAAGGCTTTGTATTTCAGATTCAAATTGATCGACAAACGTTTTACTGGTTTTATAAAAGTGACGCCCATTATCTGTCACCACAATTGTTTTATGCTGCCGATGGAACAGATCAATGCCTAATTCTTGTTCGAGGGCTTTTAAACGACGACTCAAATTTGATTTGGGCAAATCCAATAACTCTGACGCTCTGATTAAACTGCCACTCTCAACGATATGATGAAACATCTTAATATCTTCAGTTTTCATGTTCAGATCTCATAATAATAAACAACAGCTCATCACGCTATTTTAGGTTCTAAATTTCAGAACCTAAAGTACTGATTTGTCATGAATTATAAAACTAAAACTACCGTATAATTAGCTTTTATTTTTAAAAATGAGAACAAGAATGGATAATTACTCCCCCATCAAACTCAGCTATCTTGCTCTAGCACTCACATCGATTCTTTTCATTGCACCTATGACTCAAGCGGAAGAGGCTAAAGAAGTAATAAAAGCACCAGAATATACTCGGCCAGTAAAACTGATGCGGGTGGGCAATTCAGTGGCACAATTGAATAAAACCTTCCCAGCGAAAGTAGCGGCCAATAAACAGGTGGATTTAGCCTTTCGCGTTAATGGACAACTCACTCACTTAGATCTGCTTGCTGGACAACAGGTTAAAAAAGGTCAGCTGTTAGCACAGTTGGACAATCGTGATGCCAAAAACTCATTATTAAATGCTCAGGCAAACCATCAATTAGCAACCGTAGACTTTACCCGTAAAGAAAAGCTACTGGCCAAGCACCAAATATCCAAATCTGAATTTGATACCGCCAAAGCAAACCTGCAGTCAACCTTAGCGACATTTCAGTCTGCAAAAGATCAACTTAGCTATACCACATTAAGTGCGCCATTTTCCGGCATGGTTGCCAAGGTCGACATTGAAAACTATCAAATGCTGCAAGCTTCACAAGTGGTATTGACGTTACAAGACAATAAGCAATTTGATATCACCTTTAATGTTCCTGAGTCTTACCTATTTAACCTCAAGAGCTTGAATTTAAAAGCGAACCAAGAAAAATACACAGTAAAATTTAATGGTTGCCCAGACTATTTTTACGCAACCTATAAAGAGATGAATACCGTCATTAACAATGGTAGCCAAACCTACCAAATTATTCTGTCGTTCACGCCACCAGCTGACTTATCAATATTGCCAGGCATGAGCGCAGAGGTTTCAATCAATGGCAACGCAAATAACTTGCCTATTACCATATTACCTCTCACCGCGATTGTGCACGACGAACAAGCACAACATGACTATGTATGGGTTTACCAAGATCAAACCAAAACACTCAAAAAAGCCATTGTTGAACTAGGAAAAATTCGTACGAAAGGTACTGAAATATTAAGTGGGCTCACACACGGTGATCAAGTTGTTGCTGTTGGTGCAAATGCCATTGATTCAGATACAAAAGTATCCCCATTACATTGGGAACGAGGCGTTTAAAAATGAATGTTGCTGCATTTAGTATTAAAAACAAAGTCATCACATGGATGGTCGTGATCCTGATGACCCTCGGTGGAATCATCTCTTTTTTAGGCTTAGGACAACTTGAAGCGCCTGAATTTACCATTAAACAAGCACTCGTCATTACGGCTTATCCTGGTGCGTCTCCTGAACAGGTTGAAGAAGAGGTAAGTTTACCGCTCGAAGATGCCATCCAACAGATGCAACAGGTTAAGATTGTTAAATCGATAAACAGTGCTGGTTTGTCACAAATTGAGGTAGAGGTTGACAGCCGATTTGGTAAAAAAAATCTTCTGCCGCAGGTATGGGACGAATTACGCAATAAAGTATCAGACAGCTACGGTCAACTTCCCTCTGGTGTACAACCCCCCATTATTGTTGACGACTTTTCTGATGTGTTTGGGTACTTGATGAACCTTCATGGTGAGGGGTATAGCTACCGCGAATTAGAAAAGTTTGCAGATTTAATTCGTCGCGAACTCGTATTGATCAAAGGGGTAAAAAGAGTCTCCGTTACCGGTGCTCCCGAGCAACAAGTTGTCATTGAAATTAGCCAAGCCAAATTGACTGCACTAGGATTAGACCCAAGCTATATATTTCAACAACTGCAAAATCAAAACGTTGTGTCTAATGCCGGCAAAATGTTAATTGGCTCAAAACGCGTGCGAATTACCCCAACTGGCGAGTTTAATGACGTCAGTGAGATGGAAAATCTGGTTATCAATGCACCCAATAGTAAAGCATTGGTGTATCTCGGTGACCTCGCAACCATCTACAAAACCACCTCAGATGAACCAACAGAGATTTATCACGACCAAGGCAAGCGCGCACTGTCTATTGGAGTATCCTTCAACTCAGGGGTTAATGTGGTTGAGATCTCAAAAGCAATCACGGTTGAGATGGATCATCTACTCACTACTCGTCCGTTAGGCATGGAAGTCAACACCGTTTATAACCAAGGTGCTGTTGTTGAAGAAACCGTCAGTGGCTTCTTACTTAACCTTGCTGAGTCAGTGATTATTGTTATCGTTGTATTATTGATTTTCATGGGAGCAAAAGCAGGAACCTTGATGGGTGCAGTATTACTTATCACCATATTAGGCACTTTTATTGTCATGAATATAATGGGAATTCAACTGCAAAATATCTCTCTTGGTGCACTTATCATTGCCTTAGGTATGTTAGTTGATAATGCCATTGTGGTTACCGAAGGTGTCATTATTGGTATTAAACGCGGCCATAGCCGCCTGTTTGCGGCAAAAACTATCGTCAAGCAAACGCAATGGCCATTATTAGGTGCAACCGTTATTAGTGTGCTTGCGTTTGCTCCGATTGGTCTTTCACCTGATGATACGGGTGAATTCTGTGGTTCATTGTTTAAGGTGTTATTGATTTCATTATCGATTAGTTGGTTTACGGCAATGACCATTACGCCTTTCTTTTGTTATCTACTGTTTAAAGATGGTGATAGCAAAGATAAAGATCGCGACAGCGAACATCAAGACGATCACACCTACCAAGGTGCAATATTCAACGCCTATCGCACCCTCTTAAACCTCGTGATGAGATTTAAAAAAAGCACCATGATACTGATATTATGTATGTTAGTAATGGCAGTAATGGGGCTAGGCCTAGTTAAAAAAGTATTTTTTGCTCCCTCAAGCACGCCAATCTTTATGGTGGATATATGGCTCGATGAAGGCAGTGATATACGCTTTACAGAACAGTTCATTAGCCGTATAGAAAAAGATATTGTTACCCAAGAGGCGCAACAAAAACTTGGGGTAAAAAATATTACAACCGTCATTGGACAAGGTGCACAGCGCTTTATATTGCCCTATCAACCAGAGAAAGGTTATAGCTCTTACGGGCAAATGATTATTGAGATGAATAGCCTTGCAGAGATGAATGCTTACCTGCCAAAGATCACCACACATTTACGCAGTACTTATCCTGAAGCTGAGTATAAAGTTAAACTGATTGAAAATGGGCCCACACCAGCCGCTAAAATTGAAGCGCGTTTTTACGGTGAAGATCCTATTGTGTTACGTCGATTAGCCACACAAACCGCGGCAGTTTTTCATGCCGAACCCGCAGCTGAAAATATTCGCAACAATTGGCGTAATCAAACGTTATTGCTGCGTCCGCAATTTAATCTAGCGCAAGCCAGAGAAGCCGGGATCAGCAAGCAAAGCTTGGATTCTGCACTATTAATGAATTTTAGCGGACTGACAGTGGGCACCTATCGTGAACAATCTGATCTTATGCCTATCATTGCTCGAGCGCCAAAAGAGGAACGTTTGGATGCGGAAAGCATTGCGCAGCTGCAAGTTTGGAGTGCAGAAAACAATACCTTTGTGCCAGTTGCCCAAATAGTGTCATCATTTAACAGTGAATGGGAAAATCCATTGATCATGCGTCGTGATCGTAAACGGGTTATCTCTGTACTAGCAGATCCGCTGTTGCTCAGTACTGAAACTGCAGACTCAGTACTCGCAAAGGTAAAAGCTAAAGTTGAAGCAATCCCATTACCTGATGGTTACGAACTAGAATGGGGCGGAGAATATGAAACCTCACTTGATGCTCAAAAAAGTTTAGGGGCCGCACTGCCATTAGGGTTTCTTGCGATGTTCTTAATCACTGTGGCGTTGTTTAACTCAATCAGGCAACCGTTGGTTATTTGGTTAAATGTACCACTCGCATTAATTGGGATTACGTTTGGTTTGCTTGTTTTAGATGCCCCGTTTGGGTTTATGGCAATCTTAGGAATGCTTAGCTTAAGCGGTATGATAGTGAAAAATGGGATTGTCTTGGTCGATCAAATAAACCTTGAACTCAGTGAAGGCAAATCACCTTACAAGGCAGTCTACGACTCATCAGTCAGTCGTGTAAGACCTGTTTGTATGGCGGCATTAACCACGATGCTTGGCATGCTCCCTCTACTGGCAGATCCATTCTTTATGGCGATGGCTGTAACCATCATCTTCGGATTAGGTTTTGCGACGATATTAACCTTAATCGTATTACCGGTAGCTTATTGTTTGATCTATCGAATACCCGTCACTCAATGTCAGTAAAGCATTATTGAATAGGTTGTTATACCAATCCTATTCAATATGTGATCTTTCAGCGGGAGTTCAAAGTGCTGTAGGCAAGGCAGATGATTGAAGCGAATAGTGATTCTATTTTGAAAGCATCTAACGAAGCATAAAGGACTTTGAAACCCGCCAGAATGGCGTC
>NZ_JBSQBN010000185.1:0-5636 GCF_053850585.1 Shewanella sp. A22 | reverse complement strand
ATGCAGTCGTCGGCAACTGCTCCTGCGTTGCTCTACCTCCAGCATCCATGCAGTCGTCGGCAACTGCTCCTGCGTTGCTCTACCTCCAGCATCCATGCAGTCGTACGTTAAGAAAGGCTAACAAAGAAGACCACGCTGATAAATTCGCCCTTTGGGGCTGTGTCACAACCCCAATTACTGCTTCAAATGACGTTGATCTAGAAGACTACACCTACAGTCATTTTCATTGTACTGGGCCTAGTGAGGCAACTTAAAATAGATCATATTCTAATAAGGATTGGTATAAATGGACTTGATTATCTCAAGGCCATTTTTTTAGACAAAAAAGCAAGTTGTAGGCAACTTGCTTTTTAAACTTGATGAGAAAATTCTGTTTTATTACTTCAGCTTAGCAGGTGCGAACTCCATTTCAGCGTTATCGTCAAAGTAACGTCGTTTAGTATCTCGGCGGCGTTGCTTTACTTTTTTCGACTTTGGTTTTCCCTTGATGTTATCGCCCCATGGCGCATCATCTTCATCAAATTCAAATGAGTGTGACATTTTCAACATTCCAGATAACTGTACCTCTGTTGGTACAGCCTCTTTTTACCTAAAGTTAATAATAAGCTAAAGCGAATTATTTATTCATTGATGGTGAAAATTATTGCATGTAAAAATGACACGGATATGACAGCTTAATTGTGATGTTCAACCATTAGTATTTACTCTGCAAGCTTTCACTAAGACATAGGCCTAATTGCTGCCTCCAAGGTTTAGATTTGGCGATTTTTTGCGATAAGCGAGTATCTAACGCACTGAATGTAGGTCTATTTACGATAGAACCATATTGTTTTGATGTGACAGGTTGTAAAAAACTTGCTTGTGATAGTAGGCCTAATGTCATTCCTTGGGCTTGTATTTCTTGTGCAAACTCATACCAAGTACATGTACCAGAGTCACTCCAATGGTAAATAGCAGACCATTGTGTTTGTGAACACAGTTTCCATAAAAAACGTGCAAGGTCGTCAACCATTGTTGGACTACCTGTTTGGTCATTAACCAAGTTTATCGGGTTATCTGAGCTTGAACCTATTGCGTGTTGGTTGGTTGAACGTGTCATTAACTTTAGCATCGTGGTAACAAAATTATTGCCGCTATGATGGTAAAGCCAAGATGTTCGTACAATGCAAAATAGAGCTGACTGATAACTCAACAATGCTTTTTCGGCGAGTAATTTTGATTGACCATAAGCGTTAATCGCGGATGGTTTTTGCGTGACGGTATAAGGTGTTGTTGACCGTCCATCAAATACATAATCTGTCGATAGCTGGATGAGTTTAATGCCATATCGACTGGCAGCTTTGGCCATATACTCAACGGCTAATGTATTGGTTTGTATTGCTGTATTTGGGTGTATTTGTGTTGCTTCAACGTCAGTATAGGCTGCACAGTTGATGACGATGTCGGGCCGATAAAAAGCCAAGGCTTTATCAATGAGTTGTGGCTGAGTAATATCAACTTGTTGATGGTTGAGTTGGGTTAGCTCCACCACTTTGGGTTGAGTGCGTTTTAAAGCTTGGGCAAGTTGGCCTGTTTTACCGAAAGTCAGAATTTTCATTGAGACTGTTTCAAATACCACTGAATGGTTTGATGCAAACCGTCTAAGAAACTGTGTTTAGGCGTCCAATTCAATGTGCTGGCCAATTTACTTGCATCAATGGCATAGCGCCGATCGTGTCCTGGTCTATCAGTAATATGTTGGATAAGTGAGGTAAACCCATTATTCGTAGCAAGGCGATGATTCGGTAATAATTGGCTAAGATGCTGACAAATTGATGTTACAACCTGAATATTAGTTCGCTCATTATTACCACCAACAGTATAAGTCTCACCCACGTTACCTAAGGTTAATATTGTGATTAATGCTTCAACGTGATCATCAACATAAAGCCAATCTCGAACTTGTAGTCCATTGCCATAAATAGGTATTTGTTCACCAGCAAGGGCGCGGGTAATGGTTAACGGGATAAGTTTTTCAGGATGTTGGTACGGGCCATAATTATTAGAACAATAGCTAATCAACGTTGGTAAACCATAGGTTCGATGCCAAGCTTTTACTAAATGGTCACTCGATGCCTTACTTGCTGAATAGGGCGAACTTGGGGAGTAGGCACTTTGTTCGTTAAAAAAGCCTGTTGCGGGCAAATCTCCGAACACTTCATCGGTTGAAATATGATGAAAACGAAATTGCTCTGCCTTAACCGGAGTTAAGCTATTAAAAAATTGCCTGCTGGCTTCTAATAGTTGGTATGTGCCTACAATATTGGTTTGAATGAATTCAGCTGGACCTGAAATCGATCGATCAACGTGAGTCTCCGCCGCTAAATGCATTACGGCATTGGGTTGAAAGCGGTTAAACACCTCTGTTAATAATGCGCCATCACAAATATCACCTTCAACGAAATGATATTGCTCACTTTTGCTCATCATATTAAGGCTTTTAGGGTTAGCCGCGTATGTCAGTTTATCGATATTAATGACGCTGTGATGCGTAAAACTTAAGATAAAACGGATTAATGCTGAGCCAATAAATCCACTACCACCAGTAATTAATATCGTGAGCGTTTGTGCGTTTTTGTATGGCATTATAGTAAACCAAATGAGATTATTTTAGGGTTTATGGTCGGGTTGTCTTTGTCTGAGACGATAGGCGAAAGTTGTTGTGTTAATGGCCATTGTATATTGAGCTCTGGGTCATTCCATGCAATGGTCTGATCATCGTCTGGCTGATAATATTGCGAACATTTATAAATTATATCTGCGATGTCAGACAAGACATAAAAGCCGTGTGCAAATCCCGCAGGGATCCACATTTGATAGCCATTTTCGTCTGAAATTTCTTGGCCTATCCATTGTCCATATGTTTTAGATTCTTGACGAATATCGACTGCAACGTCAAAGATAGCTCCTCTGACAACTCGGATTAATTTTCCTTGAGGATAGTGCTGCTGAAAGTGTAGCCCACGCAAAACATTATTTACTGAGCGTGATTGATTTTCTTGGACGAGCTGAGGGACATCCATATTGTTTTGGGTAAATGCATCATTAAAGCCATTTTGACGTAATGTTTCCATAAAAAATCCACGTTCATCAATGTACTTACGAGGACTAAAAATTATTACACCATCAAGGTGAGTATTAATATATTTCATCAGGAAAGTTCTTATCGAGCAAAGACAGCAGGTATTCACCATAGCTGCTCTTTAGCAGTGGCTTTGCTAGTCTTTTGAGTTGTAAATGGTCTATCAATCCCATTGAGTAAGCTGTTTCTTCTGGACAAGAAACCTTTAAACCTTGACGTTTTTCGATGGCAGCAATGTACTGAGTCGCTTCTGCCATAGCATCTGGTGTACCTGTGTCCAGCCAAGCAGTGCCACGGCTTAACACTGTAACATTAAGGTTATCATTTTCGAGGTATTGATTGATGACGTCGACGATTTCCAACTCTCCTCTTGCTGAAAGTGCGACCTTTTTGGCGTACTTGCTGGCGTTGTGATCAAAAAAATATAATCCAGGCATCGCAAAATGAGATTTAGGAACAGTCGGCTTCTCTGTAATAGACATAATGCGGTTATTTTCACCGAATTCAATGACACCGTAAGCTTGAGGGTTAGCGACATGATAGCCAAATACGGTAGAACCAGACATTTTATTTGCAGATTGCAATGTGTGTTGCAACTGATGCCCATAAAATAAATTGTCGCCTAAAATCATTGCACAAGGGCTACCTTTAAGAAATGATTCGGCAATAATTAGTGCTTGTGCA
Organism: Shewanella sp. A22; assembly: GCF_053850585.1. NCBI lineage: Bacteria > Pseudomonadati > Pseudomonadota > Gammaproteobacteria > Alteromonadales > Shewanellaceae > Shewanella > Shewanella sp. A22. Next base: position 1,831 of record NZ_JBSQBN010000185.1, on the reverse strand, counting down.
AGTCCTTCTGGCTTTGCTTGTGTGGCAAATTCAATGTTGATACCCCATTGATGACCATTATGCAAAAGTGATTTGAAAAGCGCTAAATCCGTTGGTGTGCAAATGACCAATATGTCTGTGATTCCAGCTTGCATAAGCGTGCAAAGAGGATAATAAACCATAGGCTTGTCGTAAATTGGCAATAGCTGTTTACAAACCACTTGGGTGATAGGGTATAGCCGAGTACCTGAGCCACCTGCGAGTAAAATACCTTTTCTCATCAAACTTTCTTTAAGTGATTAATGCAGGAATTTTAACACAGCTAATATCAATTAAGCAGATTTGTTGTTGATGTTATTCAGCTAGGAGTGGCGTCTTCTCTACCCAATGCTTCAATGTGATTAATGCTTTAAAAAGCGTCGCGTTAATCTGTAGAGTGTCATTGTTAATTGATTATATTGGTGTCGGTACATCAATATGCTTTAAATTGAAGACTAGGTTATCGTCTAAATTTCAAAAAATTGTTTTATTTCATCAATTCTATCCATTGCATCTTGGTAGCCTAAGTCAATCAAGGTTGAGGTATAGCTCTTTTCGAATAATAGATACGACACAATACTTGAGTCGGACTGACGGTTAATGCCAATGAATTTCAATAATGTCTTAATTGCAAAGGGCATATCTTCATAATAACGTGCAGCAATACGGCTTAAATCTTGGCTTGGCTTAATCACTAATGTGTCTATATGACGTAAGTTTAACGCTTGTCTATCTTGTGGTGAAATTCTTGACACTGTGTTGTTAACGCGTTGCAGGCGTTCGAGGTCACTGTTTAAGGTATCCGAGAAAATGGTATCTAATAAATGACCCGCTATGGTTGCTGTTTTAGGGTGGAACTCCAATTCGATAGGAAAATGTTTGTGTGGACTGTCTAAATTTATGACAAAAATTTTATCCGCTCCAAGGTGAATGGGGCTCGACAAGGGCGATAATTGATGTACTGAGCCATCACCATAATAGGCTTGATTAAGCTTAATTGATGGGAAAACCATTGGAATAGCAGAACTTGCTAATAAATGTTCAGTATTTAATAGGCTACGAGTTCCTATTCGTCTTGCGCGTTGCCAATCATCAATGTGTTCATTGCCTTGATAAAAGCTATATGACCGAGAGTTATTATAACACGAGGCGTCGATGCTAATTGCTTTGAGTGCATTATTACCAATATTGCGGTCAATTCTTTTAAAATCAATTAGGTTGTTGAGCAACTCTCGTAAAGGCTGGTTATCAAGTAAACTGCCTGCATCTGTGCTCACTTGGTCATCTTGCAAGCCCTTAATGGCCATTCTGCCTAAATGTCTCAACACATGTGGAATGGACGCTCGATAGACTTTATGAGTTTCAAAATGCCGCCATACCCAATCTAATTTTTTTACTCCCAAATGGAAGCATGATGCGTGGGTTGCCAGAGATGTCGCGTTGATGGCGCCAGCAGAAGTCCCGCAAATAATGTCAAATGGGACATCGTGATTGCGTGGATAAAATTGTACTAATGCTTTTAATACGCCGATTTGGTATGCGGCTCTTGCTCCACCACCACCTAATACCAATGCTGTTGATACTGACAATCTCGATCCTTTATGTTTGTAAATACATTGAATGTTTGTATGAATTCTTTATATGTTATACACCCATTAGTAATAAGTCGACGATGCGGTTAATTGCTTATACCAATCCCATTAAATATCTGGTCAGTTCAGAGTCTCTCAGGTTTTTCAATTCAAGGCACATTGATGTAGAAATGGTTGTTTCCTTTTAAATCGATGTAACACAGAAGTGGAATACCTGAGAG
>NZ_JBSQBN010000184.1:0-5739 GCF_053850585.1 Shewanella sp. A22 | reverse complement strand
GTGGAATACCTGAGAGACGCCATTCTGGCGGGTTTCAAAGTCCTTTATGCTTCGTTAGATGCTTTCAAAATACGACGGCATGGTCTATTTTTTTCCATAAAAAATAAGACATTCCCACCATCCATGGTGGTCAGATGTTGGAGGTAGAGTAACGCAGGAGCTTGTTACCGAGGATCACTATTCGCTTCAATCATCTGCCTTGCCTACAGCACTTTGAACTCCCGCTGAAAGATCACATATTTAATAGGATTGGTATTAGACAATAGCTGTTTCTCACCAACCTGTGCATTACGCAATAGGTACACAATCTTATGGGCGTTAAAGTTAATCATGTTGTGGTTCATCGCGGGGCACATTTTCGCTTTAAAAAACATACTGAACCAGATTTGAAATGACTCAAAGGCGACAAATTAATGTTACCCCAGTGTATAGGCTTAGCTAATGATTAGAGTGTGAATGAAAATGAACTTTTCTGACGATTAACCATCCAAAAAGAAACAAAATACAATGAGGCAATGTAGACATAAATGGAAATATTAACGGCATCCAGGGAAGCCTCAAGTTCGCCTATTTCAATGATCAATCTAGGAAAAGCTAATTTATTTAAGCCCGTTATGGCCGCATTGATTACCCATGTATTGCTAATTTTTTTGATTGCATGGTTCTGGTATCAAGATACCAATCAACGCAAATCCACTTTAGTTCCCTTGGTCAAATCCCCTGCAATAAAAAGCTACCTAATAACATCATATCAATACGAATTAATGCGCGATAGTGGTGAACAATTAAATAAGGCTCATTCTTCAAATCCTCAAGAAACATCGTTATTAACGCCCCCCAAAATATCACCCGACATAACCTCTGAAACAAACTCCAAAAAAGTTGAAACACCCATTGTTGCAGTCAAAAAAAAACTTGCGGTCACCACACTGGACAGTAAAGAGTCATCGCGTCAATCAGGTCCCGCTCCTGAATTAAATACTCACTCTGATGTAGAAAAACCTATTTTCACATCGCATTCCATTAAGCAAATATCAAAGCAATATATACAGCAACACAATGATGATGAACTCGAACGTCTTATCAGCTCACAAACTGCGCTGACAAAAAAACCTTCTGGGACAATGAGTGAAATGGATCCTCAATTAGATTTTATCGTATTAGAACCTGACATTGATATTAGTCAACCCCATACATTTGACCACAAATTAGATCCGAACCGAATTGTAAAACAAGGTGATTATTGCTATCGAGTAGTAGAGCTACCAACCCAAATAAACCCACACGGACATGGGTTGGGCTTCGCTGAATTTTGTGGTGAAGATAAACAGAAAAAACAATTAACAAAGTCGATTAACAATAGAATTAACAAACTAAAATAGTAACACTGAAAAACGATTATCAAACCACTGCCCCATTGATAATTAAGGGCATTCAACATTATCATACCTCGCAACAACGTTAGCCATTGATGCAATATTATCTATTGATATCGCCCCAAAAGATCTAATTAAACTGTGATACTAACTCTGTTTGCCTAATACCTTGGGCGCTTATTTCTTGACTGTGTTTAGATGCCTTGTGACAGTTTTGCTCAAATTGATTTATACCATCTTGTAACATCATGGCATTATTATGAATTTGATTAACGACAGCGGCTTGCTCTTCAGCAGCTACAGATATTTGCTCACCATTACTCTCGATAATATCCATCACTTCACTAACAGAATTCAAACTTTGCTCAAGCATTTTACTTGAATCAATACTCTTGCTTGTTAATAAATCGCTTTGATCCATTTGCGCAACGGCTTCTGCTGTGGTTCGACTAAGTGTATTTATAATCGCATGTATTTCATGAGCCGAGGTGGCAGATCGACTTGCTAAGTTACGTACTTCATCGGCAACCACAGCAAACCCTCTACCCGTTTCTCCAGCTCGCGCAGCTTCAATCGCTGCATTAAGCGCAAGTAAGTTGGTTTGCTCAGCAATACTCTCAATCACATCCACAACTTGATTAACACTCTGGCATTGCTGATTCAGTGTTGAAATAGCAATACGAGATTCTTCTAGTAAGCGATTAATTTCTGTTGTTGCTGTTTGACTGTTTGATAATGCAACCTTAGTCTTTTGTATTTGTTCAACTAGTTGATGGATTTCTGATGTTGAATTAGCAGTATTTTGAGCAATATCAGTAACAGAAGAACTCATCTGGCCAATGGCTGTAACGACTTGTTCAAGGTTTTGTGATTGTTCAACCAACTGACTTTGATTAGCTTGGTTTTGTTGTTGATGCTCTTCTAAACCTTGCTGTAATTCTTCGCCACTGTCTTTAATACGCCCCACTACAGCAAGTGTTTCAGCTTTTTGCATCCGTAAGCTTAATTCTAAATGAGAAAGTTCATCGGTATAACCTGTGTAAACAAATTGATTTAGTGGATTATCATGTACTTTTTTACTCAAGATCAAGATGTTATTAAAGCGTTGTTTGAGAACATAAAGGGGTCTACAGAAACATAATATGGCAATAATAAATGCTAAAATAGTTAAAAAACCACTGGAGTATGGTAAGGACACTAATAATCCGACTGATAGCAACCAAGCCAAAAAAAGTTTAGTAATAATACTCGCACCAAACAATGGTTTAGCCGCTTTACCTGCATTGACCGCATCGTAACAAGCTTGAGCTCGCTTAGTCAGTTCTGCATCTGGTTGAGTTCTAACCGATTGATACTCACAAATTGTTCCGTTGCGCTTAATAGGTGTCACATAGGCATTAACCCAATAATATTTACCATTTTTACAGCGATTTTTCACTAAACCCATCCAGCTTCTTCCTTGCTTGATGGTGTCCCATAAATCACCAAATGCCGCTTTAGGCATATCAGGGTGACGCACAATATTATGTGGATGGTTAACGAGCTCTTCTTTTGTATAACCACAAACCGTCATAAAATCATCGTTGACGTGAGTAATGATACTGTCTAGATCGGTTGTTGATAGAATTTTATAATCCGACGGATAGGTAACTTCTTCATCGATAATGTTTTTTGCGGTCATATTGATATATTTATATGTTGTCGAGTAAATAATAAGTGTGATTATTAATCAATCAACATTGTTTGTATGTGATGACTCGCTACTTTAATCAGTAAATATTTAGCATCTTTAAAAATTCACGAAGTAAGTCACAAAAAGAATAACCTGATTAAAATCAACATCAAATACTAAGCATAATTTAGATAAGGACCACAAAAATGTATTTAAAAAAATTGAAAGGTAATCGTGATAGAACAATCATTAGCGCAGTGTAGAATATAGGAGTTACTTTGTATGAAATTAGCGCTAATTTAATTCTCAAGGGTGTCGCTTGAATATTCGACAACATTTATTGTTTTTTATGATAAAAATAACGCACGCGATATCATCAATAAAGACTAATTAACACAGGTCAAAATCAGTTATAAGCTCCCGAGAGACTGTAACTAATTTTGTGTAACTGCTTATCCTTGATGTACTTATGCTCACTCTTGGTTAGTCGTATACGGTTATACTTTTGCCATAAAACCATTCACACTGGCCAATTTAGGGGCATATTTTTTCCTCAGGAATGCACTATTGGCTATTTTATCTAAATCACCAACTAATACTTTTTGTTGACTTATATCGGTATCAATTTTAACAGAGTGTATGGTCACTTCTGTTCCTACTGCCACTTTATAATCTGTGTTAGTTTTATTTTTATGCTCAATACTTTGAGTCCAAATATCTTCTATTAAGCGCATGCTACTTGATGCTTCATTCTGGCTATCTATTACCTTGGTGACATATATACCATAACCAATTTGGGTCTGAACTTTATCGGTCCTTTCGGTATTGGCCTTTTGATCTAAAGCTGTGACGCCCCCCTTATTGGTCACGGCTTTAATTTCATATTGTTCTGACTTATTGATGTCTTGCGTTCCTTTATCCCCATAGAACGAAAACATTTGACTATCAAAGCTTTTTTTCTGTTTCATGCCAATATACCCACCATCATAGCTCATAGTGGTATCCTGTTTTTGATTCACATCTAAATACCCTGAAATTCCCTCAGAACCAAAATTAAAGTGACCATTAAAATCTGCGAGTGTAGACATCCCCTCTTTAAACACATTGTCTTTAATACCTGACATTTTTTGATAACGTTCATCACCCTTAATGATATTATTCGTTAAGTCTGCAACCAGTTGGCGACCATTGGCGAAATGACTTTCAGCTTGTTGCTGAATTTGGCTATGCCGGTCACTTAACTCAAACATTGTGGTTAACGCTGTTTTGTAAATATCAATTGAAGAAGATAAATACTGATCGGTTAATGATGATAAACCCGCTTTGACTTCATCATAGTGACTATCCATCACTTGCAAATATTGGGCTAATTGTTCGGGGTCTTGCCCTCCGAAAGTAGAGGTGGTGATATCAAACTTGGTCGGTTCAAAAGCAAATCGATTACGCTCTACTAATAAGCTCTGTTCTTGAGTTTTTTTATTAAACTCATAGCTGTAATCAAATTCATCTATGCCTTCCCATAGGGCCATGGAAAGATCAATGCTTGCCAACTGTTCACTATCAAAACCCACTAACAAATCTGTGTTCAACGTCGCACTGCTAAACTGTGGAATGGAGTGACTATACTTAGAAACTGAGCCAAAATAATCATCAGCTAGTTCACCGACGTTAGCAAAAATGGTTTGCATTGCTGCATATTCTTTTTCAGACAAGTCACCATCCACTTCGTAACTCAATTGAAAGCTATCTAAAGTATTGTGCTCACTGCTGTCAGAAAGATATGACATGCCATTTTTTTCTAAAGCTTGAGCCGATGAAAACCTAATCGTGATGATATCGCCTTCTTGAGTTTGCAGTGCGAGTTCGAAAGATTTTTTATCTGACTCTGCATTATGTTGACGCATACTATATTCGCCAATCTTATTTAACGCTCGCTCGACTCGGTATTCACTCCGGCTGATAAAAGACTGCTGCTCAGGACCAAGTTGGCCTAACTTATTTAAAATAGAACTGGTATTACTATAAGCCTTACGATAGCTTTTAGCCGATTGTTCAATAAGTTGTGTTAATTCATCACTATTTTTCCCATCAGAAAGTCCTTGTTGATAATTTTTAGTCATAAAGCTAATCGCCAAGTCTTCAGCTTTAACATTAAATTTTGGCACACTCACAGTGGTGATATTTAACGGCGACATGACAAACTGTTCAGCCAACTGTTTTTTCAACAACCCATCGATATCATCTACATAGTCTTTACGTGCAAGGCTCATTTCCTGTGCCATTTCAGTACTTAACGGCACGCTATCTTGAGTATTGAAATTTTGACTTTGGGCAGTATTGTTGGATTGTTTTACTTTTACTTGATTGAGCATCAATTGCTCAGCCACGTTGTTAAGTGGGCTAATAAAGCTAGATCTAAAGTCATTGATTGACATCAGTAAACCGTCCTTAGGGCCAAAATCCATAATAAATGTTTATTGAATTACTCTCATTAGTCACAGCACAAATAGATTATCGGTACATGAAAAAAAAACATTAGAATTATTTGACGTCACCATATTGACCAGGGCGAGATCGTGAACGTTTTTCAATCAACTTAACACACGATTTGACGTTAACATTTAGCTATGATCTTATACTCCCTTTTTTCGGGAGCTCACCATGCATATTGACCACTTCAAAGAGACTTTT
>NZ_JBSQBN010000183.1:0-5800 GCF_053850585.1 Shewanella sp. A22 | reverse complement strand
CTGGCGGGTTTCAAAGTCCTTTATGCTTCGTTAGATGCTTTCAAAATACGACTGCATGGTCTATTTTTTTCCATAAAAAATAACACATTCCCACCATCCATGGCGGTCAGATACTGGAGGTAGAGTAGCGCAGGAGCTTGTTACCGAGGATCACTATTCGCTTTAATCATCTGCCTTGCCTACAGCACTTTGAACTCCCGCTGAAAGATCACATATTTAATAGGATTGGTATGATTGTATATTCTGTTTCTAATTCGCATCATTCCCTTTTACACCTAAAACACATGACAGGTCATTTATCCAACAAATGTGACCTTACTCACAACACTTACTGTCAATATGACACCACAATGTCATGTTAACAACCTCTAATTGATGTCATTTTGACATTAAAAAACTTATCAACCAAGAGTAAATAACCTTAAAATCAAACACATACAAAATACAAATAAGTTGGCACGACTTGTGTATTGTCAGATTAACTGTATCAAAATGACTTTGCGCTAAGAGGACTTATGAGCAAAAATAAACTCACCGGCATTGCACTGCTAATCGTGCTAGTGGCTTCCTTTACTGTATTACTCAGTTTAGGCAGTGGCATATATCGAGAAAAACCACCAATTCCAACGGCCTTCACTGACACCAGCGGCCAACCCATATTCACCCAAAACGATATTGAACAAGGCCAACTTGTGTGGCGTTCAATGGGCGGCCATCAGTTAGGGTCTATTTGGGGACATGGTTCTTATATCGCACCTGACTGGACTGCCGACTGGTTGCACCGTGAAGCCCAAGCTTGGCTGTCTATTACTGCAAACGAACGTTATAACCGCGACTTTTCTGCGTTGAATTCAGAACAGCAAGCCGGTTTAGAAAAAGCACTTAGAAATGATATTCGCCATAATACAGTTGTTGAAGGTGCTGAGGATGAAACCCATGTCACCCTTTCTAACACCAGGATTGCGGCAATAAAAGAAGCAACTCAACACTATTTATCTTTATTTGGTGACGACCCAGCATTAAGTTCGCTACGAGAACAATACGCCATGAAAGAAGGCACTATTACTGATGCTGAACATCGTGAGTTATTAAATGCCTTTCTCTTTTGGGGGGCTTGGGCTGCTGTAACTGAACGCCCAGGTTATGATTACACTTACACCAACAACTGGCCATACGATCCACAAATTGGCAACTTACCCACATCAGACAACATTGTTTGGTCTATCCTAAGTATCATCACCCTGATCTTAGGTGTGGGAATGCTCATTTGGCATCATGCAAGCTGTAAGCAAGAGCCACTACCTGCACCCGCAAAAGAAGATCCATTATTTCACACTAAGCCAACAGCCTCACAAAAAGCCGTGGGTAAGTATTTTATTACTGCTATAGGTTTGTTTTTACTGCAAATACTACTCGGTGGTATTACCGCACACTATGCAGTTGAAGGACAAGAGTTTTATGGATTGCCACTATCAGAAATTCTTCCCTACTCCGTCACCCGTACTTGGCACACTCAATTAGCAGTATTTTGGATTGCCACCGCGTGGCTTGGTACAGGATTGTACATTGCCCCTGCACTGTCAGGCTATGAACCCAAATATCAGCGTTTAGGTGTTAATATTCTTTGGGTTGCATTGGTTGTTGTTGTATTAGGTTCAATGGCGGGTGAATGGTTAGGGGTACAACAGTATTTTGACCTAGACATGAACTTCCTCTTTGGTCACCAAGGTTACGAATACATTGATTTAGGTCGTGTGTGGCAAATATTGCTCCTTGGTGGCTTATTGATTTGGTTAGCCTTAGTCACCGCCTCTATGCGCCCAGCATTAAAAGTCAGCAGCGACATGCAACCTGTTATATGGGTGCTATATGCTTCATGTGTGGCTATTGGTTTGTTTTACGGTGCGGGCCTATTTATGGGCAAACACTCAAACTTAGCAATTGCTGAATACTGGCGTTGGTGGGTAGTACACTTATGGGTAGAGGGTTTCTTTGAAACATTTGCCACTTCAGTTATTGCATTGATGCTCGTTCGTTTAGGGCTTATCCGTGCTCGCAGTGCCAATGGTGCCGTGTTATTTTCAACCGTCATCTTTTTAACGGGTGGCTTAATTGGCACCCTACACCACTTGTATTTTACCGGCACTCAAACCTCCGTCATTGCATGGGGAGCCATATTTTCGGCTCTTGAAGTTGTACCGCTAGCATTAATTGGTTTTGAAGCAATGGAAACCTACCGCTTACGTAAAGCAAGTCCTTGGATGAAACGTTATCACTGGGCGATTATGTTCTTTGTGGCAACTTCATTTTGGAACTTAATTGGCGCAGGTGTATTAGGATTCTTAATAAACCCACCCATTTCGCTTTATTTTATTCAAGGCTTAAATACCACAGCAACCCATGCTCATGCAGCATTCATGGGAGTGTACGGCATGCTGGGAATGGGCTTAATGTTATTCTGCTTACGTGGACTAACTGGCAACATGCAATGGAATCACAAATACCTTAAAGGCGCATTTTGGACCTTAAACATCGGTTTAGCGGCAATGGTGTTTATGTCACTATTACCTGTCGGTATTGTGCAGTTCTTTGCTGCCATCGACCATGGTTACTGGTACGCACGCTCACCTGCAATCATCCACAGCGACTTAGTTGAAAACCTAGTCTGGATGCGAATGTTTGGCGATATTATCTTCAGTATTGGTGGTTTATTGATGGCAGCGTTTTTATTTGACCTCATTAAGAAAGCCATTGTTAGCAAGGGTGCTAAAGCAAAACAAACGGCTGCATTAGCATAGGTTATTTGCTAAACCTATTCTGATGACTAACTGAAGGGGCCATAATGGCCCCTTCTTTATATAAACCATTCAACTTTTCCCCTTGTTGTTATATTCACACTTGTCATAATGACATCAACCTGTAAAAAATTGGAGTTTAGCATGGCATTGAGTCAAGCAGACTTAACTCGCATCGCTTTGGATATTACGGCAAACTTATCTAATCGCGATCGTTTTTCACGTTTACTGACCACCCTCAGGGAAACACTTGATTGTGATGCTGCTGCATTATTGTCATTTCAAGGTCACCAATTTACCCCTTTGGCGATTGATGGCTTAAGTGCTGATGTGTTAGGGCGGCGCTTTATTGTAAATGAGCATCCAAGGCTTGAAGCCATCGCCCGAGCAGGGGATATTGTTCGTTTCCCTGCAGACAGTAAATTACCCGATCCTTACGATGGGTTAATTCCTAATTTAGAGGGTGATTTAAAAGTGCATGCCTGCGTCGGCTTACCGTTATTTGCCAATGAACAACTCATTGGCGCCTTAACGATAGATGCATTAGACCCAAATAAATTTGATCAATTCACCAACGGTGAGTTGCGCAGCATTAGTGCCATTACTGCTGCCTCATTAAATAATGCCCTATTGATTGATAAGTTAGAAAAGCAAGCAAACAACTTTACCATTACCAGTAACAAACCCTCTGGGCAGCTAGATACAGAAACCGAAATTATCGGCCAAGATGACAATTTTGTCGCCTTGCTCAATGAGGTCAACGTTGTCGCAGCGACTGAGTTGAATGTGTTGGTTTTAGGTGAAACCGGCACAGGTAAAGAGCTCATAGCCAAAGCCGTGCATCAACATTCACCACGTTCAACGCAACCATTAGTGTACCTAAATTGTGCAGCTCTTGCCGAGTCGGTAGCGGAAAGCGAACTCTTTGGCCATGTAAAAGGAGCCTTTACTGGCGCAATTAGCCATCGTAGCGGTAAATTTGAAATGGCAGATAAAGGCACATTGTTTTTAGATGAGATAGGTGAACTTGCACTTAACTTACAAGCCAAGTTGCTCAGGGTACTGCAATACGGAGACTTACAAAAAGTCGGTGATGATCGCAGCTTAAAAGTCGATGTACGCATTATTGCGGCAACCAATAAAGATCTAAAAAGTGAAGTGTTAGCAGGTCGCTTTAGGGCGGACTTGTACCATCGATTAAGCGTATTTCCGATTGTGGTTCCTCCGCTTCGTGAACGTCCACTTGATATTCACCTTTTAGCTGGATTTTTCGTAGAACGTTATCGCCAACAACTGCAATTAACACATTTGGGCTTGGATACAACTGTGCTTAAGCTACTCAGTCAATATCATTGGCCCGGTAACATTCGCGAACTTGAGCATGCGATTCATCGCGCGGCCGTTTTAGCTAAATCAGCTGGCGTAAGCGATGGCATGTGCATGATAAAACCTCAGCATTTTGAATTGACCCAACAGACAGATCAAATAGAGGAAAACCATAAAAAAGTTGCCGTAAAACACGCTATTGCATCTTTACCACATATGAATCTACGTGACGCCACAGAACAGTTTCAAAGTCAGTTTATTCAGCAAGTACTCAGTCAAACCAATGGCAACTGGGCTGCAACGGCTCGCAGCCTCGAACTAGATTCAGGTAACTTACATCGCTTAGCCAAGCGCTTAGGATTAAAATGATCAAAGTGCAAAAAAATCAGTTGAAATATTAGATGTAATGAGTGAGGATGCGCGCTAATAACCTCTACTAATAGTCAAGCTTGGCAAGATATTGTAGTCTGACTAACATAACGCCTGTTTTTAGGAATGATATAACTCTTATGATAAATTCGTTACGCTCCGCTATCATTGCAGCGACAGCCATTTTATTAAGTTTTTCAAGTGCTGCAATTGAATATCGTCTACCCGCTAAAGGCAGTAATTTAGTAGGTGAAAATCAATATTATGTTGTCCCAGAAGGAAAATTAACTTTAGAGCAGATTGCTTCAAAGTTTCAGCTAGGATTAACTAACTTACTAGAAGCCAATCCTGGAGTTGACCCTTTTCTGCCTAAGCCCGGTAGCACATTACTGATCCCACATCAGTTAATTTTACCTGACACAAAGCATGAAGGTGTGGTAATTAATTCAGCTGAAATGCGTTTGTATTATTACCCAAAAGGTAAAAACACAGTTGAAGTATTACCTATCGGTATTGGACAGATTGGTAAAGACACACCTGAAAAGTGGGTCACCACCATTCAACGCAAACGCGCTAATCCAACATGGACACCCACAGCAAACATTCGCAAATCTTACGCAGCTAAAGGAATAACATTACCTGCAGTATGGCCTGCTGGCGAAGACAACCCAATGGGGTTATTTGCACTCTATGTGGGAAACTTATATGCGATTCATGGTACTAACGCCACGTTTGGTATTGGCTTACGGGTAAGTTCTGGTTGTGTTCGCTTGCGTGATGAAGACATTGAACATTTATTTAATAGTGTGCCTGTTGGCACTCGTGTTGAATTTATTAACAAACCAATTAAAGCCACAGAAGAGCCCGACGGTAACCGTTACTTAGAAGTTCACGAACCACTCTCGCGCACTCAAGCTGAATTTGAATCGACAGAGCCTGTAGCATTAACATTTGATAAAGAAATGACTCGATTTGTGGCTCATCCAGATACCGATTCATTTACATTAAAACGACTACTTGAACAACGTACTGGGATGCCGACTCGCATTAACCCATAAACACCATAGTAATGTTTGGCTTTAATTGAACATAACAAAAATGGCTTTGTTGACACTACTGCAACAAAGCCATTTTTATATGCGCCTAATAAACTCACACTGTACGTGGGACAAAGGGCAAGTAATGTTATACCAATCCTATTAAATATGTGATCTTTCAGCGGGAGTTCAAAGTGCTGTAGGCAAGGCAGATGATTGAAGCGAATAGTGATCCTCGGTAACAAGCTCCTGCGTTACTCTACCTCCAGTATC
>NZ_JBSQBN010000182.1:0-5835 GCF_053850585.1 Shewanella sp. A22 | reverse complement strand
AATTTAATAGGATTGGTATTATTAATCCAACACGCTTTTATCTAAGATCCCTTTATCAATTAGCTGCAACAGTATACTACGGGTTTTATCTTTTAACGTGTCCCGCAGTAGTCGAGCTGCGGGGGTAATGGATTGCCTGCTAGGAAATATAAGCCAGAGTTCTGTCGATTTTGCTTGGTATTCTGGCAAAATGTGCACCACATTTTCGTTAAGTAAGTCACTTGATATATCAAGGCAAGACTTAAGCCCAATCCCTTTACCAGACACACACCAGCGATGAACAAGTTCGCCGTCGTTTGATACTCGGTTTCCTTTCATTTTGATTTTAAATTGTTCATCACCTCGGTAGAACTCCCACACATCGTAAGTAATGTCATTGAGTTGATATAATAAGCCGTTGTGGGATGCGAGGTCTTGCGGGTGTGTTGGTGTGCTGTTTTGTTCAAGGTATGTCTTAGAAGCACACAATAGTCTTGGAACATTACAGATTTTAAATCCATATAAATTAGCATCATTGGGCGAGCCATAGCGTAGGGCTAAATCAACCGAGTCGCGATAAAAATCCAAGTTACTGTCATTAATATTGGCTCGTAAACTGACTTCAGGATATGTCGTCATAAAGTCATCAATCCACGGGATGACAATATTACGCCCAAGGTCAGATGACATGGCAAGGCGTAAGTCACCATCGATAATGTCTAGTTCACCTTTCATGTTCTGCTTTGCTTGCTCTAGCATTAACATCGCTTGCTCACATTGTGGGATGTATTTCTCACCCGCGCTGGATAAGCGAAGTTGCCGCGTGGTACGAATAAATAACTCAACGCCTAAACTTGCTTCAACCCTTTTTAATGCCGCACTGGCCGTTGCTGTTCGCATGTCTAAATTGGTTGCAGCAGCAGTAATACTGCGAAACTCTGCTACTTTTAGAACCACTTGCAAGTCTTCTAGAAGCATGATTGTCCATTTTTAATTGATAATGTTTCAATCATTATGCTGTTTATGGGAGATAAAACAAGCGCTAATATTATTCCATCAAGTTTGAACATCATTTACCGTTTTACAGAACAGGAATAACACCATGAAAGCCATTGGATATACACAATCTCTCGACATATCTCACCCAGAATCATTAATCGATGTGACGCTCGAACAGCCTATCGCAACAGGTCGTGATTTATTAATTAAAGTAAACGCCATTGCGGTAAATCCAGCTGATTACAAAGTGCGCTTGCATATGCCGCCTGCGGATGGTGAAGTAAAAGTGATTGGTTGGGATGCCGTAGGTGAAGTGATAGCTACTGGCGACAAAGTAAGCCAATTTAAGCCTGGTGATGTGGTTTATTATGCTGGTGATATTACTCGCCAAGGCAGCAATGCTGAATATCAATTGGTTGATGAGCGCATAGTGGGTGTTAAGCCAAAAAGTTTATCGAATGCAGAAGCGGCGGCATTACCATTAACAGCCATCACTGCATGGGAGCTTTTATTTGAACATTTATCAATTAAGCAACAAAGTCCAGGTACAACAGAAAAGTCGAATGAAGTGATTTTAGTTGTTGGCGCAGCGGGCGGTGTGGGTTCTATTTTTGTGCAACTGGCGAAAACCATTACTGGGGCGACGGTGATAGCCACTGCGTCACGGGAAAGTTCAAGCGCTTGGGTGAAAAAGCTGGGTGCTGATTATGTTGTTGACCACACTAAACCGCTGGCTGCACAAATTGAAGCGTTAAACATTGGCCCTGTGACTCATGTAGCCAGTTTAAATAGCACTGAAAGTTATTTTGAAAGTTACACAGAATTGTTAGCCCCCTTTGGTAAGATTGCCATGATTGATGATCCTGAAGCACTCAACATTACCAAATTAAAACCCAAAAGTTTGTCATTACATTGGGAGTTTATGTTTGCTCGATCAATGTTTAATGCAGTCGACATGGATGAACAGAGTCGATTATTAAATCGTGTGGCAGATCTTGTTGACCAAGGCTATATTCAAACTACCTTAGGCCAACATATGGGCACGATAAATGCTGTGAATTTACGTGCTGCACATGAAGCATTAGAAACGGGGCGTTCTATTGGTAAAATTGTATTAGAAGGCTTTTAATGGTTGCGGTATTGGTTTAAGTAAAATTTTTAACCTAATCAATTGATATTGTTTAGTTATGTTTACTGCGTATAAAATAGATACGTTTGAATTTATCAAGGTTAATAGGAATAAATATGTCACAATTGACAATCATTGCGAACATTACAGCCAAAGCGGATAAAATCGATTTGGTTAAAGCTGAATTAATGAAATTGATTGACGTTACTCGCGCTGAAAAAGGGTGTATTAACTACGATTTGCATCAAGATAATGTTAATCCTGCTCACTTCACGCTTTATGAAAACTGGCAAAGCCGTGAGTTATGGCGGATCCATATGGATAATCAGCATTTAGCCGATTATGTCGCTGCGACAGACGGCACCGTTGTCGAGTTTACGTTACATGAAATGACCGTAATTGGTTAAGCTTATTCAATTTTACCAATTGAGTTGAGTTGCGTATTCAGGCAGAACCTAAAAGTTCTGCCTTTTTTGTCGATTTTTTTTAATGTCTTGTGAGACACTCATGTAATAGATGGCCGTTAACAGACGAGGGTAAGCGCCATAATGGAAATCAGATTTACACAACTGCAGTGCAGTTCGTCTAGCGTTACGATGGACATTGAAGATTGGGTTATTGGTTCAAAGCAATCTTGGGGAGTATTTAGTACCGAAGGGGATTTAGGGGCGATACTGGGGCAGCTATTAACTCAACAACCACACGATAAATGTTTGGTGTATTCAGGGCAACTTGCGGGTGTTGATAGCAAGCAAATTGCATTGGTTTCTTTGCATGAACAACAAACATTATTGGAAGATATTCTTGACCAAGATGATAGTGAGCATTTAGGCAAAATTGACCCTAAAACCACCGTTTACGGTGTGGTGTTTGCCCAATGCCATGATGAATCCTTGACCAGTCAATTATTGGCACAGCTGGATCTTGCCCGTTTGAGCGACAGTTGTTTTATGCAGTTATCTACAGGTGAAAGTCGTCGAGTGATGCTTGCTCGTGCAGTAGCAAAGCAAGTACCATTTTTAGTGCTCGACGAACCCTATGCTGGTCTTGATATCGGCCACCGACAAACATTAACTCATTATTTACAGCAATTATCGCAAACAGTGCAAATGCTGGTTATTGTGTCACGTGAAGAAGATATGCCAGAGTGGATTCAGCATGTTGCCATGTTTAGTCAGGGCAAGTTAGACTCCGTGATGACTAAATTACAATGGGATAACCATCCAGTTATTAGCCAATTAACTGCGCAATCAGGGCAACAAAGTGAAGACATGTCGGCGCTGATCCGTCGTCATCGTCATCAACCCACTTTTGCTAATCCAGTTTTTCAGTTAAACAATGGCCGAGTGGCCTATAGCGATAAAGTGATTTTTTCAGGGGTGAATTGGCGTATCGATAATGGCGTGCATTGGCAAGTTAAAGGCCCCAATGGCTGTGGTAAGAGTACCTTACTAGGGCTTATTTTTGGTGATCATCCACAATGCTACAGTAACGATATTGATATTTTTGGTAAAAAAAGAGGCTCTGGCGAAAGTATTTGGGAGATTAAAAAGCATATAGGTATGGTGTCATCAGCTTTGCATTTACAGTATCGAGTTAATTGCAGTGCTGTAGATGTTATTGTATCGGGCTTTTATGACTCTATAGGCTTGTATCAACAAGCGTCTCAGCAACAAGTGGCTATTGCAACAGAATGGCTAGCCATTTTACACATGAGTCATTTAAGGAAAACGGCGTTTAGACAATTAGAGTATGGTCAACAGCGGTTGTTGTTGATTGCAAGGGCAATAGTTAAACAGCCTACTTTGTTGATCTTAGATGAACCTTATCAAGGCTTAGACTATTTAGGCCGACGATTAATTAAAAATGCCCTCGAACTCATTGCCAAAGAGCACTTAAGCCAGTTGTTATATGTGTCACATTATCAAGAAGATAGTTTAGACAGTATTCAGCATTTTATTGAGTTTGTCGCAGATGAACATCACGGTGGTTATCGTGCATTGGTATCACACTGCACACCATAACCGACTTTTGTATGCAAACAGCAGACTGTTGTTGGCTGTTTTAGTTTGTGGATTCGATTATTAAAAATAA
The DNA here is from genome assembly GCF_053850585.1 of Shewanella sp. A22. Lineage (NCBI taxonomy): Bacteria > Pseudomonadati > Pseudomonadota > Gammaproteobacteria > Alteromonadales > Shewanellaceae > Shewanella > Shewanella sp. A22. The sequence goes on along the minus strand of NZ_JBSQBN010000182.1, from coordinate 1,634 downwards.
ATTGATAAAGTTTCAATTATTACACTGTATATGGCGACTAACGTTGCGGGTATGATGAAGCCATTAAATCGCAGCAGGATTTTAAATCAATATTGTAATTTGATAGCCGCGTATGTTCTAACAAGAGGTTAATTATGTTACTCGATACACCAATTTGTGATTTTGGTTGGAAAGCGCCTGATTTCACGCTTAACAGTGCTAGTGGTGACACATTTACGATGAGTGAACACTTAGGCGACAAAGGACTGTTGATTATGTTTATTTGTAATCATTGCCCTTATGTTAAAGCCATTGCAACCCGTTTAGCCGAAGACACAAAACAATTGATGGCAGAAGGCATTAATGTATTGGCGGTGATGTCTAATGATTACCAAAATGTCGAAGAAGACTCGCCGCAAAATATGTTGCGTTTTGCGGAGCAAAATGGATTTGAATTTCCGTATTTAGTTGATGAAGACCAACACGTTGGCAAGCAATACGGCGCTGTGTGCACCCCTGACTTTTTTGGTTTTAATCACCTTGGAGAGTTGCAGTATCGTGGTCGGTTAGATGATACACGTTTGCAAAATGACCCTAATAGAGTACCCGAGTTATTACATGCTATGCAGATGATTGCCGCAATAGGTAAAGGCCCTAAACAACAAACGGCCAGTATGGGTTGCTCTATAAAATGGCGGTAATTTTTAGTTATAAAACCTTGAAAAACCCTTTTTTATCACCATAACAGAGTGACGATCCATTGGTTTTGCCGCGTTGTTAATTGATTGTATTTATTGTTAATTTTATATTTTTAGTTTTATTGCTTTTCCTCGTTTGTTGTTCATGACTCATTGTCATGATTAACAGGGCAAGCTAATTGATAATAGTATTTGATATCGTTAATTGCCTCTCTTTTTAATGATTGTTAAAACACAGATGGAATATCACATGACCCATGCCATTATTACTGATTTAGAAAAACGTTATACAGCCAAACGCTATGATGCTAGTAAGCGCGTAGCTAAAGAAGATTTAGCGGTAATTTATGAAGCAATGAGATTATCACCTTCATCAATTAACTCTCAACCATGGAAATTTATCGTGATTGAAAGTGATGAAGCTAAGCAACGTATGCATGACACGTTTGCTAATAAATTTCAGTTTAATCAACCGCATATAAAAGCGGCATCTCACATCGTGTTGTTTGCTTATAACCCTAAATATACTCGCGACGATTATGCCAAAGTGGTAGACCAAGGTATTGCAGATGGTCGTACCAAGCCAGAAGACCGTGAAGCTGCATTTGGTGGTTTTGCATTTGTAGACTTAAACACAGATGAAGCGGGTAGTAATGGCGCTTGGACTAAGTCTCAAACCTATTTAGCATTAGGTAATACTATGCATTCTTTGGCACGTCTAGGCATTGATTCTACTCCGATGGAAGGTGTTGACAGTGAAATGATTGGTCAAATCTTTGCTAAAGAACTTGACGGTTATGTGTGTGATGTCGCATTAGCATTTGGTTATCACCATCCTGATGAAGACTACAACGCTAATTTACCTAAATCTCGTTTAGCGGCTGAGCAAGTCTTACAAGTGCTGTAATTGTTGAGATCCTTAAACCCAAAGGGGCATAATACCAATCCTATTAAATA
>NZ_JBSQBN010000181.1:0-5855 GCF_053850585.1 Shewanella sp. A22 | reverse complement strand
AATGTGTTATTTTTTATGGAAAAAAATAGACCATGCCGTCGTATTTTGAAAGCATCTAACGAAGCATAAAGGACTTTGAAACCCGCCAGAATGGAGTCTCTCAGGTATTCCACTTCTGTGTTACATCAATGTGCCTTGAATTGAAAAAACTGAGAGACTCTGAACTGACCAGATATTTAATGGGATTGGTATAATAGCGTTGAGAATGCTTTTAATCAGCATGTTTACTATGGTATCGCTCTAGTATCGCAAATACACCAAATAATAAAATGGCACCATAATGTGCGCTTTTTTTATTTTTACAAGACAAGATGATACCAGTCAGCAATGCCATTAAAATATGGATGACCGCAGTAATACTAGCAAGTAAGTTGAGGGGCTCAGATACTTCTGGAGTAAAGACAAATAAACCATAAGTCACTACACACCACATTGATAAGGTTGCTGTTTTACCTATTAGCACAATTTCATTTATATCCATGGGCATTTATTAGTCAACTGATGAGGCTGTATCATTGGGTTGATATTGATAAAGTCGATAACAAACTTGACCCGCGTGTTTTTCTTTTAGGGCAACCCAGGTCGCAGGAACGTGAAACGCGCTTATTTCTGACTCGGTTTCAACATAAATCAGTGCATTGGCGTTTAACCACTGATGTTGCATAAGCAGGTCAATTGTCTTATTGGCGAGATCTTTACGAAAAGGGGGGTCGATAAAGACAATATCAAACCCACTAGGCGCCCCTTTCGCCAGCTCTTGCAAACTGTCGGCGTTAATTACCTGGGCGTTTTGACATTGTAAGGTGGCCAAATTTTGTGTTAATTGATGAGCTGCATTTTTTTGCAGTTCAATCATGGTGGCAAAGCTGGCATAGCGAGATAATGCCTCAAGGCCTAATGCGCCACTGCCTGCGAAGCAATCTAACACTCTTGCTCCGCGAATATCATTGGCAAGCCAATTAAATAAGGTCTCGCGAACGCGATCTGTTGTGGGGCGTAAGCCTTCAAGATCATGGATTGGCAGCTTACGAGAGCGCCATTGACCAGAAATAATCCGCACCTGACCGCTGCTGGTGTTTTTTTTAGCCATCTCACCCTCGTGATTTGCCTGAACAAAGAAAAAAGAAAGTGGTAGACTATGCCACAATCTGAACTGTCGTTATTTTATATCAAACTTGTGATTAAATGTGAGTATTCATCATTTTACTGGCGAGTGATTCAACAAACGGCTTCAACTGAATTTTTAAGCATATAAATATTGGTAGCAAACATGGCAAAGAAAGGTTTTTTCTCTTGGTTTCGTAAAGATAAGCCCGTCCCTGAAGTTGAAGAACAGCAACTACAAGTTGATATCGATGCAGAGCGTGAAGTCGAAGCTGAGCAAGTAAACGTCGAGCAAGTTAATACAGATAAGCTAACCGAAGAGCAGCTTAAACAGACGCAAGCTGAAGAAGCCGCTTATATTGAGCAAGAGCGTTTGGCTGTTGAACGGGAAGCGCAAGATAATATCGATCAACAAAGGTTGGTAGCAGAGAAGCTGGCAGCGGATCAATTAGCTGCAGAGCAGTTGGCACTTGAGCAACAGGCTGCAGAACTGGCTCGCCTTGAAACAGAAAAATTAGCGGCAGAACAAGTAAAACGGCAACAAGCTGAAGAAGCCGATCGCCTTGAGCAAGACCGCTTAGAAGCGGAACAAGTTGAACAAGCGCGTATTGATGCAGAAGTGTTAGCCGATGAGGCATTAGCTGCAGAAATGCAGGCTGTTGAGCCATTAACGGAACAACAGGCTCCAATAGAGCACATCGCGTTAGAAAAGCAAGATGAGCCTCAAGCTAAACCGCAAAAAGAAGGTATGTTTGCCCGCTTAAAGCGTGGCTTAATGCGTACCAGTGAGAATATTGGATCTGGTTTTATTGGTTTATTCAGCGGTAAAAAAATTGATGATGAACTATTTGAAGAGCTCGAAGAACAGTTACTCATTGCCGATGTTGGCGTAGAAACCACGACCAAACTGATCAAAAGTTTAACCGAACATGCATCACGCAAGCAGCTCAAAAATGCTGAAGCACTTTATGATTTAATGCGTGAAGAAATGCAAAAAATGCTCGATCCAGTTGCCGTGCCTTTGATTCCCGATAATGCAAATGGCCCATTTGTTATTTTAATGGTCGGCGTGAACGGTGTCGGTAAAACAACCACCATTGGCAAATTGGCAAAACAATACCAAAGCCAAGGTAAATCTGTCATGTTAGCTGCGGGTGATACCTTCCGCGCGGCAGCAGTTGAGCAGTTACAAGTTTGGGGGCAGCGCAACAATATTCCGGTCGTAGCACAACATACAGGTGCAGACAGCGCTTCGGTATTGTTTGATGCCTTGCAAGCCGCCAAAGCACGCAAGGTTGATGTATTGATTGCTGATACTGCAGGACGTCTACAAAATAAAAGTCACCTAATGGAAGAGTTAAAGAAAGTGGTGCGAGTGATGAAAAAACTCGATCCAGATACCCCTCACGAAGTCATGTTAACCTTAGATGCCAGCACGGGGCAAAATGCCATTAGCCAAGCACAACTTTTCCAAGAGGCCGTAGGCGTTACAGGTATTACCATTAGTAAGTTAGATGGGACAGCAAAAGGTGGGGTCATTTTTGCGATTGCCGATAAGTTTACTATTCCTATTCGTCATATCGGTGTAGGGGAGCAAATTGATGATTTGCGTACCTTTAACGCTAATGACTTTATTGAAGCATTATTTAGCCAGGATAAAACGGACCAATAATTTATGATCCAATTTGAGCAGGTCAGTAAAGTCTATTCAGGGGGCCAAAAGGCGCTTATGGATGTCAATTTTCATCTACGACAAGGTGAAATGGCCTTTCTTACCGGCCATTCTGGTGCGGGTAAAAGTACCTTGCTCAAGCTTATTACCGTTATTGAACGTGCCACAGCGGGTAAAGTGTCTATTAATGGACACGATATTGCCAGCGTAGGGCCAAAACATGTGCCGTATTTACGTCGTAATATTGGGATGATTTTTCAAAACCATCATTTATTGATGGATAAAACCGTATTTGACAATGTTGCTCTACCGTTAGTGATTGAAGGTTTCACTCATGGTGAAATTCGTAAACGGGTTGCTGGTGCGCTTGATATGGTGGGCTTATACGGTAAAGAGCGCCATTTGCCGATAATGCTTTCAGGTGGAGAACAACAACGCGTCGGTATTGCCCGTGCCATTGTTAACAAACCACCGTTGTTGTTAGCCGATGAACCAACCGGTAACTTAGATCCAAAATTATCGATGGATATTTTGCGGTTATTTGAAGCCTTTAATGACTCAGGAACCAGCGTGCTAATAGCCACCCATGATTTAGGCCTAATTGCACGGATGAAATATCGTACCTTTACCCTGCGCGAAGGGCGCATGCTCGGTGGCGAAAGCACTTCGCCAGCAAGGGAGAATATACGATGAGCAAAAAACCTCGGATTACACAAAGTAAATTACCGCTAAGCGGCCGCATAGTGATGTTTTTTATTCGCCATGTGCAACAAGGCATGTCGAGTATGGGTGAGCTTTGGCGTAGTCCTATTTCATCTATTATGACCATGGCTGTATTAGGGGTAAGTCTTAGTTTACCCGCAGCCTTGCAGGTACTTGTTAAAAATGCCGAAAATATCACTCAGTCTTGGAACAATGCTGCTGAAATTTCGTTATTTATTAATAAAGGCCGCAGTGAGCAATCTATCCAAAGTTTATTGTCGCGTATTAAAGCCTTCCGTGAAGTTGAATCTGTGACATATATCAGTCGAGATCAAGCCTTAGAAGAATTTCAGCGTTTATCGGGTTTTGGCGAGGCATTGTCATATTTAGATGATAATCCTTTACCCGCAGTGGTGACGGTAACACCTTCAATTAAATATTCTAGCTCAACAGGGGCGCGAGAGTTACTGACTAAATTAGAACGTGAACCAGAGGTTAACTTTGGTCGTTTAGATATTGAATGGTTAGAACGTCTGCAAGCATTGCTTAAGATGCTGGAAAAAACCGTGCTTGCGATTGCCGCCTTGCTGGTTCTCGCCGTGGTACTCGTGATAGGCAATACCATCCGTTTGGCGATTATGAACCGCCGAACAGAAATCGAGGTGATGAAATTAGTCGGAGCAACCGAAGCCTTTATTCAGCGGCCATTTTTATATACAGGTATTTGGTATGGCGTGATCGGCGGTATTTTAGCTTGGTTAATTATTAATGTCTTAGTCTGGTATCTCGACGGTGCCTTAGCGGAGTTGTTGGGATTATATGGCAGTGAACTTAGCATTCAATCATTAACATTTGCTGAGTTGATTAAGCTGGTGTTACTGGCTTCGTTCTTAGGTTGGCTGGGGTCGTATTTATCTGTACGACAACATTTACGTAATATTGAACCGTCATAATCACAGGCGTATAATAATGGTGAGTAAAATGAACGTTTGTTCACTTGCATTGTGTTTAGTGAGCAGTAAGAATGTTTACAGAGCCGAACCTTATTTGACATATGATGTCATATAGTTGATAGTTCATCAGCTAAACGAAACGAGTCTTTTTATATTGTGAACCGAAAAGGCAATTTATCGTATTAGTTAGCTGAAATAGTTTTTTTGAATGTAGTAGGAGAGCGAATGACTTATCAAACGCAATCAATGGCGCTGGCTGTTCCACATAACACTAGCAGTCTAGAAGCGTACATCCAATCAGTGACCAGCATCGATATGTTGGACGCCGATACCGAGTACGACATTGCAAAGCGTTTACAAGAAACAGGCGATCTACATGCTGCAAAGCAATTAATTATGTCGCATCTTCGTTTTGTAGTGCATGTTGCCAAAGGTTACTCAGGATACGGTTTACCACAAGCAGATCTTATCCAAGAAGGGAATGTTGGCTTGATGAAAGCTGTTAAGCGCTTCGACCCCGATGTAGGTGTCCGCCTTGTGTCTTTTGCCGTGCATTGGATTAAAGCTGAAATCCATGAGTACGTGTTGAAAAACTGGCGTATCGTGAAAGTAGCGACCACTAAAGCCCAACGTAAGTTATTCTTTAATATCCGTAAGTCTAAAAAGCGTTTAGGTTGGTTTAGTGATGCTGAAGTTACAATGGTTGCAGAGAATCTAGGTGTATCGAAAGCTGACGTGACCGAAATGGAATCACGCATGGCAGCGCAAGATCCTGCATTTGATCTGGCTAGCGACAATGATGACGACCATCAAGACTTTGCACCTGCATTATATTTAGAAGATCATTCTTCTGATGTAGCGGAGCAAGTTGAAAAAGCAAACTTTGAAGCCGATTCTCAGGCGCGTTTATTATCAGCCATTAAAACCTTAGATGAACGTAGTCAGCATATATTACGTGCACGTTGGTTGGATGATAATAAAACTACTTTGCAAGAGCTGGCATCCGCTTACCAGGTATCCGCTGAGCGAATTAGACAGTTAGAAAAAAATGCCATGAATAAGCTTAAAGCGTGTATGGAATAAGCCCTAACCTCTAGTAAGCTCGAAAAATTAAAACCTGCCACTGGCAGGTTTTTTTATGGCTAATAGCAATCCTATTAAATATGTGATCTTTCAGCGGGAGTTCAACGTGCTGTAGGCAAGGCAGATGATTGAAGCGAATAATGATCCTCGGTAACAAGCTTCTGCGTTACTCTACCTCCAGTATCTGACCGCCATGGATGGTGGGAATGTGTTATTTTTATGGAAAAAAATAGACCATGCAGTCGTATTTTGAAAGCATCTAACGAAGCATAAAGGACTTTGAAACCCGCCAGAATGGAGTCTCTCAGGTATTCCACTTCTGTGTTACATCGATTTAAAAG
>NZ_JBSQBN010000180.1:0-6290 GCF_053850585.1 Shewanella sp. A22 | reverse complement strand
AGATACTGGAGGTAGAGTAACGCAGGAGCTTGTTACCGAGGATCACTATTCGCTTCAATCATCTGCCTTGCCTACAGCACTTTGAACTCCCGCTGAAAGATCACATATTTAATAGGATTGGTATAACCGCTCCGACTCAACGTTTATTCGTATCAACAAACACAGTACAACAATATTCGCCTAACTTTACTCGTTAAGGAAAGTAACTAGGTTTTCAACCAAACGGCTTTATAGGATGTGATTGTGTAGCTATTTAATTAATTGTACTGTGATCTTTTGTTTCAATGTGTATTAACGGCGCATAATTAATATACACGTCCATCTATCAACATAACCAATAGGTAACCATTATGATTAGAAATATTTCGTTAGCCCTTGTTGTCTTGATAGCATCGACTCAAGCGTATGCGGTCGAAAGCATTATTACTCTTAAAAGTCATTATTCGGCAAAAGAAACGGCTGACAGATTTGAGTCGATTATCAAAGACAAAGGTTTTACAGTTTTTACTCGGATTGATCATCAAAAAAATGCTGCCAGTGTGGGGTTAGCACTAAGGCCAACCGAAGTCATCATTTTTGGAAAACCTAAGATTGGGACACAGTTAATGCAATGCAGCCAACTCGTCGCGATTGATTTACCTCAGAAGGTTTTGATTAGCGAGGATGCGGATAACAACGTTTGGCTGTCGTATAACAATCCTGAATACATTAAACAACGTCATAATATTGCAGGCTGCGATAAGGTGATCAATAAAATTTCAGGTGTACTCGGTAAATTAAGCAATGCGGCAACGTCGAAGTAAACAGTGCTTAATAAAGCACTTTACGCTTAAACCATCGGTTATAAATGATTCAAGGTTAAAAACTCAATAATTAACATGACCAAAGATACTGATTATGGTTTGCCAAATAATCACCTATAACCTCACGAGTTAGCGTTTATGCGCTAACTCGTTTTTTATTTCCCTGTTTATCGGTAGCTGTTTACCTTATCCAGTAACGACTCTGATATTTCTTTAACTTCTACTGTTGTACTGATATAGGCAATCGAATATAAAACCGCGAACCAGCGCCTGTTTCAGATCGATAACCAATACTACCATTCATTGCTTCAATCAATTCTTTACAAAGCGCCAAGCCTAAACCCGTACCGCCTTTGGCTTTAGAGCTACTGGCATCTGCTTGGGAAAATCGTTCAAAAATCTTGCCTTTAAAATCTTCTGGGATCCCACAGCCTTGATCTTCCACGGCTATCTCAACCTCATCATAAATTAGGGTGGCAGACAGCGTTACGTTACCCGCTTTAGGTGAAAACTTAACCGCGTTAGACAGGAAATTGGTCAAGATTTGTAATAGACGATGCTCATCAATATATAGCAAGGTATCATCAATTTGCTTATCCAGTTGCAGTGTTAACCTAATATTATGTAGGTCTGCATAGGGTTGATGATCATGAATGGCTCTTTGTAAAAGAGGTTTAATAGGTAAACATGTCATTTCAAACAATAACTTACCTGCAGCAAGTTTTTCGATATCTAATAAGTCATTGATTAAACGACTAAGCTGCTTGCAGTTGCTGCTCGCAATATCAATCAGTTTGTCAGCTTTGGCAGGTAAAGTGACTAACTTACCCGACTGCAATAAGTTTAATGCACCAAAAATTGACGTTAAGGGTGTACGAAGTTCATGACTCACCGTTGAGATAAATTCATCTTTAATTTGTTGCAATTTCATTCTGTCTGTAATGTCTTGCACTGAACCTATCAATATCAAGTCTGGGTTTTTATCTTCGGCAACCAACTGCCCTAGTTCATGTACCCAGCGCACTTCACCGTTCGGGCGAATAATGCGATGCACTACATTATGAATACCGGTTAAACGTGCCTCTTGTTCGCTTTTATCCACTTTGTCGATATCGTCTGGATGCACTGCGCTTTTAAACAAGGTCACACTCGGAACGATATCTTGCTCATCTAATCCAAATATTTGATAAATAATGGGTGACCACCATAAAGTGCCCAGTTTCAATGATGCTTGCCAATAACCTATTTGAGCTTGCTCACTGGCTAAATCAAGACTTTGCTGAGCGACATGGAGTTGGTGATTGAGTTCTTCGAGTTTGAGGTAATGCTCTTTGGTTTGAGTAATGTCTTGAATATACCCATGCCATAAGGTGCTACCATCAGGCATTGTTTCTGGTGTCGCACTGCCAGATAACCACGTCAGTGTATTGTCATCTCGGCAAACACGGTATTCCTGCTTCCAAAGCGTCTGATGTTTGGCTGACTCTTCGATACTCAGCGCTACAGCAGCTAAATCATCTGGGTAAATTCTGGCAAATGCATTAGTCGCATCAGTAAGGACATCTTCGGGTTTTATACCATAAATATCTTCTATTGCATCACTCGCATAAGGAAATGCGCTACGTCCATCTGGCCATGATTGATACTGATAAACCACACCAGGAAGCTGCTGAGTTAGTTTGTACAGTTGGTCTTGCAGTTTTTTCTCTTTGCTGACATCCATAATAAAACCGTCAAGATACTGCACGGCGCCAGAACTGTCATACTCAGCAGCCCCGCGTTCCTCTACCCACACAACGGATCCATTTTTATGCAAAATACGGAAGTTTAACACCCAACTAGTGTGGTTTTGTACTGCTTTTTCGATGATATTAAATAGCTCTGGCCTGTCGTCAGGATGAACAATACTCACGTAATAGCGCTGGTCATTATTAATAAAATCGCTGGCAGGATAGCCCGAAAGATCATAAATATGTTCACTCATGTACAGCATGGTCCAATGTTCATCATGCTGACATCGGTAAGTCATTCCCGGTATATTGCCAACTAAAGTCTTAAACTGATCTCGACTTTGCAATAATGCTAGCTCGCTATTAATTTCTTTGGTGATTTCGGCCTGTGTGCCATACATCATTAGTGCTTTGCCATCTTCAGAATATGAAACCACTTTGCCTCTATCATGCACCCACACATAATGGCCATCTTTGTGCTTCATTCTGCATTTAACGTCATAAAATGGCGTTGAGCCATTGAGGTGTTCATCTAAGGCAGCATCTGAACTGGCCAAGTCATCGGGGTGTATCATTGATAACCAGGCTTCTATAGTAATGGGCTCAAGCTCATCAAGCGTATAACCGATAATTTCAGCCCAACGTTCGTTACAATTAGACTCGCCGGTTTGAACATTCCATTGCCAAGTACCGATCCTTGTGCCTTCAAGCACTGAACGGTACATTTTCTCGCTTGCCACTAATTGCTCGTGGGCTTGTTCTTGTAATCGGTCTTGAATTTCTTGCTCAATACTCTTTGCAAATTCGGCAACGATTTGTCGTTCTTTGTCAGTAAACTGGCGAGGTTGGCTATCAATAAAGCACAGTGTGCCAATGTTCTCCCCATTATTGACTAAAGGTACTCCGGCATAAAATCGAAAAAATGGCGCGTTTACGACTAACGGGTTATCGGCAAATCGACTGTCGAGAAGAGTATCAGACACTTCAAAAATTCCGCTTCCCAGAATGGTATGCCCACAAATTGAGATATCTCTACTTGTCTCGCATACCTCTACACCTTGTTTAGACTTAAACCATTGGCGGTTGGAATCAATTAATGAAATAAGCACTATGTCGGTGCCGATACAAAGTTGAGCTAAATGGGTTAAGCGATCAAAGCGCTGCTCAGGTTCCGTATCTAACAGTCCCGTATTTTGTAACGAGATGAGTCTTTTTTGCTCGGAATGAGGTAATACAGGCTTTAGCATCGGTTACTCCGGGGTGTGAATGTCTGCTGACGTTAAATAAGCTTGATAAATAGACTCGAGTTTATCGCCAAGGCTCATAGCATCAAACGGTTTTTCGATAACCGCTATTGCGCCAGCATCTAAATATTCTTTTTTTTCAGAATGTTGAATGCGAGCCGTCATAAACACCACTGGAATGTGTTGATAATGTGGCTTTTTACGAATTTCAATTAACGTTTGTAGGCCATCCATTCCGGGCATCATGGCATCCAATAATATTAAGTCCGGTGTAAAATGATCTGTTTGGCTAATCGCCTCATTTCCGCCTTCGCAAGCAACTAACGTCAACCCTGAAATATCAACAAGCGCCATTTCTACGATAACTCTAATCGACTCATCATCTTCTACGTGTAAAATTTTATCTAACGGCATTTCGACTCCGATTAGCTTGGTTTAGCACCCATATTTGGCTACATTTGTGACTAATATTGTATTATTATTTTTGATGTAGCAAACTAAGTTGTTGAATAAACACATTCACCGGCCATAAATTGTGTCTATATATTGCTATAGTCCACCCAATATTGCCCTATTTAATCAACTGCTATTATTCATTTATGTAGTAGATAAACAACGTCTTCATCTGCCGAGAACCCTTGATATGAAAGCAAATAAAATGGCTACTAATCAGCAGCGAGTTGACGAAAGAAACAACAAGGTTGCTCATAATGTTAGCTCAGAATTGGAAAATATGACTTTAGCGGGTTTACTGGAGCCGTTTGGTGGTAATGAAACATTTTATCGCCGTTTAATTAGCATCTTTGAAAGAAACCTAGAACCACAACTGCAAAATATCGATTTGATGATTTCGCAGAAAAACATCAAAGAACTCTTACGCGCGGTTCATACCCTAAAAGGCAGCTCAGGAACCAGCGGATTATCAGTACTTTATCGTACCTTATGCGACGGGGAGAAAACGTTAACGGATCTTGATGCGACTAATGCTAATGAATTTGACATGCAGTGTAGGGATTTGGGTAAGCAAATACGTTTTGTGGCACTCGCTGAGCTGTCGAGTATCAACACGCTATTAACAAAAGATGACGTTAATAAAATAGTAGAGCCCCCACTCCCCGCAGCCGAATATTCAATCCCCGAACTCACATTGATGCTCGCGGAACTGAAACAATATCTACAAGACAATAATCTCAATGCGCTTAAGATCACTTTACTGCTACAAGATAAATTATCAGGACATCCGCACCTCGAACATAATTTAACCGAACTAAGTGATGCTGTAGAAATATTAGATTTTGAAACTGCACTGGTAGCGTTATCGTCATTATCTGAAAGTGTCACTAATACCGCACTCTAGCCCTGTGCCAATCCTAATTATGTAGGCAAATCCGATTAATCTGACGGTATTTTAAAAAGCGATTGCATCTGTATTTATTAACCACGATAGTGTGATGCAAATTCAAATACGATTATAGCTTTGGTTTTTTATGCCTTTTGTTAGTGATAATAAGTATACCTTTTATGGTGTTATTGCCATTCTGCTTTGGAGCTCTGTCGCGGCCTTGATCCGCGATTTATCAGAGTTATTTAGTCCCATCGGTGGCGTGGCAATGATGTACTCCGTCAGTGCATTGTTTTTAATGTCAGTAATGGGCATCCCCAAAATAAAAGACTACTCCATACGTTATCTCATTATCGGAGGTGGATTATTTGTCACCTATGAAATTTGCTTGGCATTGTCTTTAGGCATGGCGAATAGCCGACATCAAGCCATGGAAATGGCCATTATTAATTACTTATGGCCAGCACTGACGATATTGTTAAGCGTTTTGATAAGCCCTAAAAAGGTCAATATATTCGTGTATCCGAGTATTCTGCTGGCTTTTATCGGCGTGGCATGGTGTATTTCTGGCGACCAAGGGATTTCAATTGATATTTTGTTAAGCAATATATCAGACAATCCCATCACCTATTTGATGGCTTTAGCTGCTGCGTTTATTTGGGCTATTTACTGTGTTGTGACTCAAAAAATTAGTAAGGGCAAAAACGCGATTGTGCTGTTTTTTATTGCTACGGCTCTTACCTTGTGGGTGCAATACTTTTTCAGTAATGAACCCAGCATTAACTTCACGCTGTCATCGACAATGACTTTATTGCTGTCTGGCATGGTGATTGGAACGGGTTACGCGTTATGGAACCAGGCAGTCATTGGCGGCAATATTATATTGTTAGGCACCTTGTCTTATTTTACTCCAGTATTTTCTACTATTTTTGCTTCAGTATATTTAACCATCTCATTAACAGGTACATTTTGGCAGGGTGTTACGATGGTCACATTAGGATCATTGATTTGTTATTGGGTCACCCGAACCAAGAAACCAGCTTGATACCAATCCTATTAAATATGTGGTCTTTCAGCGGGAGTTCAAAGTGCTGTAGGCAAGGCAGATGATTGAAGCGAATAGTGATCCTCGGTAACAAGCTCCTGCGTTACTCTACCTCCAGCATCTGAC
>NZ_JBSQBN010000179.1:0-6428 GCF_053850585.1 Shewanella sp. A22 | reverse complement strand
GACAGCACTGTTTAGCAAATAGGTGTTTTGAAGGTTATAACGATATCGTTGAGCTGTGTTGTAGTGCTTGGAATACGTTTGTTCAGTGCAAGGACAGGGTAAAAAGTTTGTGTACAAGAGACTGGGCAAATCTGGGAAGACTTTAATCATAATTGGTATTAGTTATCACTAAGCGACTTATACCAATCCGCATTAGAATTTGCTCTTTTAGCGAAAATTATCAGTGAGGTATTCGAGACAGCCTTTTGAAGACATAGTCGTTCTCGGCAACTGCTCCTGCGTTGCTCTACCTCCTGCATCCATGCAGTCGTACGTTAAGAAAGGCTAACAAAGAAGACCACTCTGATAAATTCGCCCTTCGGGGCTGTGTCACAACACCCATTACTGCTTCAAATGACTTTGATGTAGAGGACTACACCTACAGTCATTTTCATTGTATTGGGCCTAGTGACGCAACCTAAAATAGATCATATTCTAATAAGGATTGGTATTAACTCATATGTGCAAAGCACGCGGGTTAGCGTCATGTTACCTCGGCCAGTTACATCCAAGCCTTGTCTTAAACTGAGGCTATTTTGTCTTACAGAGTTAAACAATCAGTCAGATTGAGCGTTAATTATCCCCATATTAGAGTTTTAAATTCATTAATAAATTATCTCTTTTTTGGCATGTTATGTAAGGATCTTCTCATAAAGAGAGTATTGTTATATTTTATGTACGTACCTGATTTTTTTTGGTAATTTATTTTTTTTAAAGGGCTTTATCAGCTTCTTTCATACATTGATTAAAGCTTCGGTCTTACAACCAATTAAGAAAAATCTCAAAAAATTAATCTACGAAAGAATATGTTGAGGGACAGATAAGACTGTAAGGTATTCATTGTCTGATAAAAAGTGTTCAAGTCTGTTTTTGTGATTGGTTATGGCAATTCATGACAGGTTTAGTGTTGAAAAATACCTTTATGCTTGCTATTGATTTATAAGTTACTTAAGTTAGCAGCTATTGAATATGCTTTACGAATTAAGCTGATAATATTATGGACACTCTTTATTTATTTACTTAGTAAATTGTTGTTGAGAGGCACACATGAAGTTAGAAATGATTTGTACTGGTGAAGAGGTACTCTCTGGTCAGATAGTTGATACCAACGCCGCTTGGGTTGCTAATACCTTGATGGAGTTGGGCATTGAAATGCAACATCGTGTGACGGTTGGCGATCGAATGGATGATCTGATCACTGCATTCCAAGAGCGTAGTAAGCACGCAGATGTTATTATTGTTAATGGTGGTTTGGGGCCAACCAGTGATGATATGTCCGCATTAGCCATGGCTAAAGCTAAGGGTGAAGACCTCGTTGAGAATGTTGAATGGCGTGAACATTTAGAAGAATGGTTTACGCGCAATAATCGTGTCATGGCTAAGAGTAATTTAAAGCAAGCTTGGTTACCAGCTTCTGCTGTGATGGTAGATAATCCTGTCGGAACCGCATGTGGCTTTAGAGTGAAGTTAAATAACGCATGGTTATTCTTTACACCTGGTGTGCCTTTTGAATTAAAGCATATGATCACCGAACAGTTTATTCCATTTATTACTGAAGAATTTGGTGTTCAAGAAAAGTCAGCTTTAGAAAAATTACTCACTATCGGTCATGGTGAGTCATCATTAGCAGATACACTTTCAGAGATCACTTTACCCGCAGGGATTGAGTTAGGTTATCGTTCCTCAATGCCACACATCGAGATTAAGATCTTCGCTCGTGGTGATAAAGCTATCCGCCAATTACCCGATGTAACGAAGCAGGTTAAAGCTTTGTTGGGTTGTGCTGTTGTTGCTGAAAATCGAGCAACATTAGCAGCAGAGATCCATCATCGTTTATACCAGTCCGGTTTAAGCCTTAGTGTGGCAGAGTCTTGTACTGGTGGCATGGTCACCAGTCAATTAATCGATTTTGCTGGTAGTTCATCATACTTGCATCATGGTTTAGTGACTTACAGTAATGAGTCAAAAGTGAAAGTGTTAGGCGTTAATCCACAGATTTTAGATGATCATGGTGCTGTGTCTATTCCTACCGTTGAAGCAATGGCACAAGGTGTCAGAGGGATCTTAGACAGTGATTTTGCGTTAGCCACTAGCGGTATTGCTGGTCCTGACGGTGGGACTGATGACAAACCAGTTGGAACCGTCGCAATAGCATTGGCAACTAAACACGGGGTATACAGCCAAATGGTGAAGTTACCAAAGCGGTCTCGCCAGCTTGTAAGAAGTATGAGTACGGCAATTGCTTACGATATGCTTCGCCGCGCATTGCTTGAAGAAGCCGTTATTGTTGATTATCCGTCAATACCTCGGTTCGCCAAGTAAGTTTATTCTAGCTTGCTTGCCACTACGGTAAGTAAGCTAGATTAAGTAACTAAATTTGCTGATACTTACGGGGATATTAATATTTCTTGTAAAAATTATAGATAGCATATTCGCTTGGGGAAAGTTATATACTTTACGTATTGTGCCAATAGTTATCTCTTGAATGTTAGTGCGGAACTGTAGTGACAACATCATAAAGATCGATTTGATGTTGTTTTATACCGTTTACATCTTGCTTAGGTGGCACTCTCAATAGACTTATTTTATTACTTACTTGTACTACTTCTAAATATGTTGGGTTATTCGGGGGCATCAACGTCGTCAATATCGTGTTGTTCAATAGTACATTCTTTAGTTTACTATACTGAAACATATCGCCTATTTTTACTCCATGCAATGTGCCAATATTGATAGTAATAAATTCATTGTCTTTATTTATCACTGTTGCTTTTGTCGCATCGCAGCTGAGAGTTTGGTTAATTTCTTTTGCTGCTTTAAAGAGTGTATCGGTAATCGTTTTTCCGTATTCACTTCGCCAAAATAGACTGTTAGCTAAATCCACTTTGTTAAAAGAATTGAAGCTCCAGCCTCCTTCTCCGTGGTACTCATGTTCTAATACAATACTGTCAGTGATCCTATCGTACATATATATTTTTATTGTGAAATTACGTAGAGGTGATGTGGTACTAGTCAGTAGTCCTGATTTTGTTTCATTAAACAAGCTTATATCGCGTATATATCCAAAGACTAAATACTGACTTTGATAGCGACTACTGAGTGCATGTGATATCCGGTTAATTGACTGTAAATCGATAGTATCCATGCTGCTATCAGGTTTAAATACCATTTGAGGTATCAGTTCTTCAACGAAAATGTTGGGTTGATTGATCAGTTCGTTCTTAAAGCGTGAGGCAACATGAAAGGGTAGTGTATAAATATCACCTGCTGTTGCTTGAGCGGCGGTTAATAATGGAAATTGAGCAATAATTATTTGTTTAAGATACTGATCTTTATTGCAATTTAAACCCGTTCGTAGGTTCACTTTAACATTAATGGTTAGGGTGTCATTAGCAACAGACTCATTTAGAATTTTTATTTCACTAATGTGGTGCTCAGACAAGATATGACTGGAGTTTTTAGTTAAAATCCCATCAGAAACGGTCGTTTCGACCTTTATATAACTGCTGGCTTGCAATGAAGCATTTTCGATTGCTTTTTCGATAACAGATTTTCGTACATCATTGTAATTATTTTTATTTATAGGTAATGATGCCTGCCCTAGATACCATTGGGCATATGCAGGCAAAGGTGAGAAAAATATCGCTATAAGGAATAAAATTTTTATCATGTCTTTACCCAAAAATATTGAGCAATTTGCTGATTAGTGATGGATCTTGATTGTCTTGTTGTTCGCCTTTACCGCTGACTTCGATGATAGAGTTGCCCACCATATTTGAATCGATTGAGTGGTCTGATGCTATGTCGGTTATTCTTATTTCACCTGAAAATCGAACATACTCATCTCCTTTATTCAGTTTGAGCCATTTTTCTCCTGCAACAATTAAATTTCCGTTAGGTAATTTCTCTCTAACTGATACCGTAATGGTCCCAGATAACGAGTTATTTTGGTTGCTCTCAGATGAGCTATCGAAGCTTTTTCCTTGTTTATAATCTGCACTGAGATTGTTTGTGTTTATATTAATATTGCCCGCTGTAATTGATGGCGTTAACTCAAATTCATTAGAGTTATCTCTTTGATAACTTACTGATTTTTTTGAGGTCATTTCTTCATTTAGTCTTATGAGGATCATGTCGCCTATTTCATAGCGATTATTATTTTGATAGATGCTATGTATATTGTTGGGATTGAATATTGATCCTGTTATTTGAGGTGCTTGTTGAATATGATTATTTCTAACCGGTCGGAATTGCGGATCACCTTTAATTGCCTCTTCACTATTCTCTACAACATTCAACGTAGTATTTTCTTTTGTCGGACTTTTTATTTCAACAGTTTTTGTTGTTGAGCAGCCAGATAAATAAGTTAGAATAAGTAACGTAGTTGTTAATTTAATATTCATTTTATTATAAGTTAGATTGTTGTTTTTTTATTTTATATTTAAAACAGTTGTCTTTTCTACGAGCGATACGATTTATTCTTGATGTTTACTGTTTTTTACGTTGGTTTACCTATGTTTACTTACATTTACTTTGGTTTCATTAATATAGCAGCCTATGTGATTGTGCCTATAAAGATTACTTTGTCTCATTGGTTAATAATTGTTTTTATTACAATCATATGCGTCTATTTATTTGGAACTGCATGCGAATTACTTTATAAGGTTTAAAAACTTTAATTTATTAAGTGATGGCAATGTAATTTTACTTTTGCAGTCTATAATCGTTTGTATTTATTCTGATTTAATAATGTTTGCAAAATTAAATTAATGTTAATTTGTTTGCAGTTATAAGTGGTTGTTTATGTATTATTGGGTGTTTATGTCCAATATGTTTTTGTTGACCAATATTTTTACTTTTGTTTAGTTAGCTAGCACTAGTTTATAGTGTTCACATTGTTGAGATAATCATATTGACCATAATTAATAACGTAGATGCAACAAACAATAATGTACAATCAGTTCAATCCGATAGAACGATAGATTCGGGTTATGAACAAACTAATTTCGGGACAATCTTTGAATCAGTCTCATCTGATGCAGATACTATCAGTTCGTCATTAGTGCCAGCATCATCTAACTTTGACATACTTTCTATTGACAGTTTCCAGAGTAAGTTATTGCTCGAAACAGGCCTTAGCGATGCAAACCTTTTATCTTTAAATGTATCTGACGATTTGCTCTCTCAAATGCAACAAGAATTACTCATGTCACTTCAGTCTAGTATGATTAAAAGTTCTGCCATAATGTCTTCGACCTCAAAAAATAGTTCGTCGCAACTAACTGAAGCTGTTACTGCAGTATCTCCCGAAGACGAGGTGAGTGATTCAGGTGTATTAGATGATATTTATTCATTTTCATTTGGTGAGGAAGGGTTGGACCAAAATGATTTATTTGATTCAATTAATATTCTAAATCATATTCCAGTGTTATCCGATATTTATCAAATATCGACAGATACAGACGTCAGCCCTGTATCTAAACTTGTGGGAAGTATGCTCTATTCTGGCCCTGTGGGCGTCGGTGTTACTGCGCTTGAAATGGGCTTGAATTACATAACGGGTTACAGCACAAAAGATATTGTTGCAGATACGGGGTTATTTTTATCATTAATCGATGAACAAGAAGACAGTTAACTTTTATTGAGATGAGTAAGTTGAAATAGCAATTCTGGCTTTATTTACTATGTGTTTAATGCCTTTGCTGGAAGTAGGCTAACAGTGATAAATATACTGATTCTGCATTAATGGGTTTGAATTATATTTTAACAAATGACAATGAGCGAGATTTATCAATGAGAACATCATTAATCCTTCTGTGTTTGCTAATCTCGGGATGTAATTTATTACAAGGTGAGTCGAGTTCCTATACTCCTAGTGTTTTTCCTGTGTTAACTGCTGTGGGGTATGCACCGATAGATCGTCAACCAGCAGAATTGCGTACAGAACAAATTTTAATGGCAATGGAGTCTTCAAAAATTCTAGCTTATAGAGAATTAGCTGAGCAAGTATATGGCCTACAGCTTAATGCAAATACAGCGGTTCATGATTGGGCGATGAGTAGTAGTGATACTAAAATCAAAGTTTCTGGCCTTATTAAAGGTGCCAAGATCGTCAAAACCTATCCAGTTGATGGATTTTATGTTACTGAGTTGGAACTTGATTATAAATTAGTGTGGGATTTATATCAGCAAGTTGAAAATCCACAACAAAATAGCATTCTAGTAATAGAGCCAACGCAGAATTTTTAAAGTGATGCTAAGCGTAGTTATACCAATCCCATTAAATATCTGGTCAGTTCAGAGTCTCTCAGGTTTTTCAATTCAAGGCACATTGATGTAGAAATGGTTGTTGCCTTTTAAATCGATGTAACACAGAAGTGGAATACCTG